>CALVOH010000001.1 GCA_944350225.1 uncultured Clostridia bacterium
TTCGTTTTCAAACTTATCTATTACTTCTTTTTTTGTTATAAGTTTTGGCAAAGTTTCCATAATATACCTCTTGTTTTATTACCAATAATAGCACAAAAAACTTATAATATCAAGTATTTTGAGCAATTTTTGGTATTTTCCTAAAATAAATTTAAAAAGTATTATATAGTTTTAAGCAGTTTAAAAATACTAAAATTTAGCAAAAATATAGGCGCAGGTGTATGTAGGTGCACAAGTTTTAAAAGCTTTTGCACCTATTATAAAAAATACTAGCGTTTTTGCTAGTATTTATAAGGGGTTTATTAGCATAGAGCACAAGTTTTTGTAAAAATATTTTTAAATTGGTAAGGTGGAGGTCACGGGTTCAAGTCCCGTCATTAGCTCCACATACAAAAGGTCGCTAAAACCCTTTATTTATAAGGCTTTTAGCGATTTTTTCTTTTCAATTTTAGAGAGCACTATCCTTTTCCAAAAATGCAATAGGTGTCAATTTTAACCATCGTAGGTGTCAGTAGATGTCAAATTAATTTTTATATTTGTCAAGAAATTTAACAACTGCCACTTTTGTAAAATAAGACTTTTCCCCTCCCTTTTGTCTTTTAGGGTTTAAATATCTAATAGTACATAAATTTTTATCTTGTTTTATAATACTTTTTATTTGACAACAATTTTTATTTGTTATATCATGAAAGTATGATCAGTAAAAATAAAAATATTAGATATGAAAAAGGAACATTTAAAAATCTGATAAATGCTACAAAAATACAAATGGAAATTTTTGAAAACGCAAGATGTGCTTTTTTAAGTTTTTTACAATGCCTAGTTACTTATGAGTATAAAGAATCCTTTTATATAATTTATTATAAAGATAAAATGGCTGGAATTATATCTTTTTATGATGGTATATATTACGGAAAAGAAAATGAAATCTGGATAGCTTGGTTTGGGATTTTACCAAAATTTAGAAGACAAAATATTGCAACACAAACAATAAAAGATTTTTGCGAATTTTGGCGTAAAAAAGGTTATAACAATTTGAGGTTATATTCTTATTATAAAAAATTTTATAAACCTGCTATAAACTTTTATAGAAAAAACATGGATATAGAAGAAAATTATAACTATAATTATAAAAATGAAAAAATTTTAATTTTTACAAAAAATCTTAACAAATCACATTACGAAAAATGGAATAACAAAGATATCTTTTATTATAGCGATAAATTAGAAGAAAAATCTTCTTTAGTTCTTTGGAAATCTATATATGGAGAAAATTATGGCAAAAAAAATTAAAGACAATGTAATTATATTAGGCTTTGGTAGCGTAGGTAGAAGTTTTTATAAAATATCAAATTATAAACTTGATTTTGTTTTGGATCCAAAAAAAACATATATTATTGACAAAAGTGATAAATTTTTAAATTATTTCGTTAAAAATGGTGGATTAGAATCAAATTATATTGTAAAAGAAATATCGAAAAACAATTTTCAATCAATTATTATAAAAGATTGTTTGAAAAATGATAAAGAATTACAGAACACGATTATTTTGGATTTTTTGTCAACTGCAGGTACTGATGATATTATAAAATGGTGCGCATTAAACAATATAAAATATCTAAACACTGGCGATTCTGATTGGCCAGAAGACGAATGGAGAGATTTAATTTCTCATTATAATTCACTACAAAACATAAAGAAATACATATCCCAAAACAAACTCTCGATAAAATCTCCTATAGTCTTACAATCAGGAATGAATCCAGGATTGGTCTCTCATTTTATGAAAAAAGGACTCGAATTCATTGTTGAAACTCAATTCAAGGATAACAATCAATATAAAAAGTTATTAAAAGATAATCATTATAATAAATTAGCTCAAAATTTAGGCGTAAAATTTGTTCAAATAGTAGACAGAGACTTTCAAAAAACAAAATTACCTTTTAAAAAAGATGTTTTTTATAACACGTGGAATCCGGAAACTTTTTACACTGAAATTACTATAGAAAGCGAATTATGCTATGGAAATAACGAAAATTTTAGGGAATGTGATGAGGTAGTAGATTTCAACCAAACATATCATTGGGTTAAATATAAAACAATATCCGCAAATACAAAGATAAAAGCTTTGACACCATTCAAATTCTTTAAGGGATTTTTAGTGGGGCATGAAGAAGTATTCACTTTTTCAAGATTCTTGTCGGTAGAAAAAAATAAGACGATTATATATTGCCCTACTACAATGTTCGTTTACAGGCCTTGCGATATAACAAAAAAATATCTTGCAAAAAGAGAAAAAAGCAATTATTCAATGCCTACAAAATCTTATGTGTTAACAAAAGAAATTTACAAAGGCTCAGAATTGGTTGGTATTAATATAATTGGTGATAAATTTAAAAGTGTTTTTGTTGGCAATATGGTAACTTTCGACAAAAAAAGTGAGCTAATGAAGGATCATAACTCAACTATATTACAAGTATCTTCAGGAGCAATGGGCGCTTTTTGTTGGATATTAAAAAATAAAACAAAAGGCGGAATTTATTTGCCAGAAGAAATAGATAGCAATTATGTTTTAAATATAGCCAAAAAATATATGGGTCAGATAATATATTATACTTATGATGTTAAAAAAACAAATAAATTTAAAAGATTGAAAGATTTCTTCTAAAATATATATTGCTTTAAATTTACAATACTACTTTTGTCAACTTATCCGAATAAAAAATTCACATCTCAAAATTTTTTCTTTCTTCTCTTTGTTTAATTATTTTTTAAACAAATCATCATATTCTTCATCTGTCATACTTGAAAGCAAATCGTTCTTTTTAGTATTTATTGCTTCTTGCCTTCGCCTTTCATCTTCATAGAGTTTTTCTTGTTTTTTTTGTTTGACTTTTATCTAAACTTATTATATACTTATCATAAATAGTGACTTAAATAGTAATTGTATTTTTACATTTTCTAATCTCTTATAATTATTAAACAACTTTTTATTCATTTAAACAAATTTGTTTTTTAATCTTTTAAAATGATTTGTTATTCCCAAGCTTTTGGCTATTCAAGATTTTCCTAAATATAATATCGAATTAATCTTGGAAGATTTTATTAAATAAAAGTTAAATTTTATTGTTCCTAAGGAGATAAAGAATGACCATTTTTATATGTGGACTTCCACGAACCGGTAAAACCAGTTTTTCTAAAAAACTTAAAACCCTTTTAAAAAATTCAAACATCATCGTATCAGAAGCTCTTAGAAACGCATTACAAAAAATAGACAGTAATAATGCAAAAAATTGGGGATTGAAAAATAGTGATATTAGGAGAACACTATTCCCTTCTTTCGCCAAAGAGCTTATATATTGGAATGAAAAGTTCTCATGTTGTGACACCATCTTTGACTGCGCACTTTTAAATGTAGAACAAGTTTTAAGTATCGTAGATAAAAATGATATGATCATTTGTTTTGGATTTGGTGGAAGAACGAACAATGAGATATTTAAAATAATAAAAAAATATGAGCATGCGAATGATTATACTAAACAATTTACATGCGAAAAGCTTATGAAATTTTGGGGCGATGTTTCTTTACAAGATAAAGAAAATATTGACATTTGCAAAAAGCATAACATAATTTATCTTGACACCTCAATTGATAGAGATAAAAAATTCAACGATGCAATTGAACAAATCAAAAAAATACTTAAAGATTAAAATCGATAAAGCGAAAAATGTTTTAATTTTTCAACTTCTAAATCACATATTTGTTTAGGTTTTTTGCTCGTAATCATATAGTAAACATCACAAATATGATTATAAATAAAGTTTTTATTAAACACTTTATTTCTTTACAAGTCGTTAAAAATTTAACATCATCACCCTTTATTATTTAAGCCACACACACATAAGTTCACCAAATGTTTTATGTTCAATAATTGAACAATATTTATTAAATATTAATTAATAAATTTTAATATGGGCTATTTAATGTCCTAAATTTTTTATTGGTTTCCCAAAGATGTTTTAATTTATCAAAATTTTTATCTGGCTCTAGCATCAATTTTGCTAGATTATCAATATCTTTATAGTCCTTAGTTGTCAATTTGTCAAAGTTATCTCCATAAATAAAATCTGGTGTGTATTTATATGGCAATTCGATATTCATCAAAGCGTTAAAATCTAAAAACAAAGCGTGCGCAAAGATTTCTATTCCTTTATGTGAGGTATATTTAAGATATTTATCTAAATTCTTAATTTCGCCTTTTCTGGCTTTTAGCCATAATTCAGCAGGGTATTCAAATTCGTCTTCTATGTCATATAGATTAATCTTTTTATCGTGCGTCCTTGTATGATCTTGAATTTCAGCATCTATTCGAATCCATCGCTGTTCTTTTTCGTCCCAATATTCGTTGATCCAATGATCTACAATAAAGGTTTCATAAATATACGGAGCAAAACCACTTCTACATCTGCAAGGAATACCTTTTGCTTTCATTATTGACGAAAATAATATCGAAATATATCTACAAGTTACAACAATGCGTTTTTTAAATAATTTTTTATAATAAAATCCTTTTTCGTCCAATCTAAAAACTTCACTTGTCATTGCTGTTGCAGTATTCAATGCATCATACAAACAGTTGTACCACACAAAATTTTTGCTTATTTCTTTTTTTGTATAAGTGCGAAAAGCTCTCATTTTATGAATATGTTGGTCGCATACCAAGTCCCTTAATTTATTTATATCGTTTGGCAAAGAAATGAAATAATCTTTAAACGGGCCAGCATAAGTGTAAAACGAAACTTTTTTATAAAAATCTTGTATTTTCTTGTTCATAAAATCTCCTTAAATAAATATAACAAAATTTACAACTATTTGCAAGAATTTGTATAGACAAGTTTGGTTTTTATACTTATTCGCGCATTTATACAAGTCAGCGTCTGTTGTATTCAAAAGTTAAACCTCACAAAAAACAATAAAACAAATTTACTAAATTGTAACTTTTTGTTCGGCTTTTTAAAGCTTTTTTTGACAAAAGTTTAAGAATTCGCGTTTTATCTCCACCCATTTTTATCGCTGTTTTAGTATGCAATGCTTTGTATTTAGGAAAGTTTGTGTTATGCAAATAATGGCAAACTGAAATTGGATTGATCGCAGGAATATTTTTTTCACAATCTAAATGATAGTTTAAATTTACAAATGCGATATTATTAATTTTGCAATATTTTAAAGTTCTTTTTAACCTTATTTTGCCAATAACATCAAGTGCGTTGCATCTTGAACAATCAAATTTCAACAAATAATTTTTGTTGCCTTTATAACAATGGTTTTTTACTATATCCAAATTTTATTCAATTTATTTTTATCAACTTTGCAATCTGAAAGATTTTTCTTCACCTAATCAACACATGCTTCTGGTGAAACGAACTCGCTTCTTTGATTTGACTTCATTCCTTATGGTTTTTGATTTTAATTTTTTTTCTTTCCAAAGCTTTACATATTTATTTTAGTTCATTTGTTTGTGCCACCAATCTAGTCTGTTTTTTTATTTGTATGATGTCCTCTTCTCAACCACAAATATAAACAAATATTTAAAAATCTTCAAAATCTATTTGCAATATTTTAAAAGAAACAGGCTATATTGACGATAGATTACAAAAAAACGGTAAAGGCAGAGAATTTTCGTTAATTGATAGAGATAAAGACGATATGCAAGAATATTTTGGTGATGTTTATGCAACCACATACATGAGGTCATTTGTTGAACTTGCACAAGCACAACGTCATAGAACTTTAAATTATAAACTTAAATTTTCTAATATTAACAATTATTTTATTCCTCCTATTATTAAAGATGACCCAAATCTCGTTGATGAATGGTTATGCGATTGCGATAAACAAAAAAATAAATTTCCACAAGGCTTGCTCGTAAAAATTGAAGAACAAGGCACATATCCAAATTTTATATTAAAAATGCAAGAACGGTTATGTTCATGCGCGCAACTTGAAATTGCAATGCAAACAAAAGCTACATATAAAATCATTGAAGCTTTCAAATCACCCAAAGGCTGAACAGCTTGAAAAATATAAAAACGGTTCGATATGTACTTTCCCTGGAGACCATAAATTTGAATGCAATACAAGATGTGGCTTTGACGAAGGCATAACGATGGATAGATTAATATAAGTTTAAAGTATAAAAATGTTTGCTTTCACAACATACCTTTTTAACAACTTAAACATAAAAATTAAAAAAGTGGAATTAAAATTTTTACAAATAAAATAACACAAACCATTAAAACATCTTTTTAAAACAACACAAAAATTATTTAAATATAAACATAATTTTTAATTTAAAATCCAAAGGGCTAAATTTAAACTGGTTGCAATATATATCCAAATAGGATAAAGAAGTAAAATATATATATACCATTTGTTTATCTTTAATAGTTCTATCAATAAGTATGTTGCAAAAAACGCATTGACAATTATTATTATGTTGCCAAGTAACAGTTGATTAAGTGTAAAAAATACTAAACACCAAAGAATATTTAATATCCCATTTATAATTCCGAGTATTTCAATCTTTTTGTTTACCAGATTGTCAATATATAAAAACGCAAAAATTATTGCAAATGAAATATAAACAATCGTCCAAACTATTGGTATAACAAAACTAGGTATCCACTGTGATGGCGTATTAAGTTTTGTATACCATTCCATACCAAGATTGACAAAAAGACTACCAAGCCCTGCTACCAATAAGACAGAGGTGATAATTAAAATTATATTAAATGTTTCTTTTTTTGTTAGTTTCATACTTTTAGTTTACTAAAAAATCAAAAAAATATGAAAATTTAGTTAGTATTTTTGTAAATAATATAAAAAGATTTTTTGTGTTAGTTTATTTTTATGCTAGTTTCAAAATAGTTTAACCATTGTTTGTTATTTTAAAGTAATAAAAAAAGGAACTTTACATATAAAATAAAGTCCTTTTATTTTTTTAGTTGCAAAATTGTTTAACTTTAGTTAATATTTTTAATTATTAATCCTCCGCCAAATCAGCATCAAATTTCGTTTTATGAACTGTGCCTATTGGATGCTTTGGTGGCGCGTAAACAGAATACATTTTTAAAGGAATGTTTTGCTCGTTGATAATGTTGTGCCATGTACCCGCAGGAATAATTATTGCATAATTGTCATTTGCATTTCCCAAAAATTTTACATCTGGTTTTGTTTTGCCCATATAAACTGATGCCACACCATATTCAACTCTTAGAAATTGATCAAGATTTTCATGTATTTCGAGTCCTATTTCCCCTCCCGGTATTATAGACATAACGGTTACTTGCAAATGTTCGCCCGTCCAAATTGATTTACGATAATTGTTGTTGCATTTTGTTTCTTTGTCAATATTGACAACGGCAGGCTGATTGCCCAAGTCACTGTTAATTTGATTTTTAACCATAATAAACTCCTTTAACTTATATTAGTTATGCACATGGTCAAACAAATGTGAAAAACTGAAAACTCTACGATTTGTGGGAGTTTTTTCAATTAAAATCATGATATAATGTGCTTGTAAAGGAGGATAATATGAATTTACAAACTATTGGTAAATTTATTAAAGAACAAAGAAAACTAAAAGGTTATACTCAATCAGAACTAGCAGAAAAAATATTTGTAAGTGAAAAAACAATTTCAAAATGGGAATGTGGCAACGGTTTTCCAGACGCTTCTTTGATATTGCCACTTTGCAATGCACTTGAAATATCTGCAAATGAACTTTTATCAGGTAAAAGGTTGCAGGGCGAAGAATATAAATTAGAGGCGGAAAAAAACTTGATGCAACTAAAATCACAGGAAGAACAAAGTTACAAGCTCTTATTGTCAATCGAAAACGTTTTAGGATATATGGCTTCAATTATGTTTTTCGCATTTATTGCAATCGCATCACTTTTAGACTTAGAGCTGTGGATTAGAATTGTTTTAATTTCTGTTGGCTTTATTAATTTCGTTATAGCATTACATTCTTGCCTAGTTATTGAAAAAGATGCAGGAGGCTATGAATGTCAATTATGCCATCATAAATACGTGCCAACTTACAAACAAATTTTGTTTTCAATGCATTATGGAAGAACAAGATATATGAAATGCCCAAAATGTAATAAAAAATCTTGGCAACATAAAACAAGCAAAAAAAACTAATAAATAATATCAAATAATTTCAATAATTTTTCTTTATATCAAAAAAACCTGTTTAAGTTTTTCTTAACAGGTTTTTTTGTCCAAATTCTTTAAAAAACTTTTTACAATCCTCTACTAAAACTGTCTTCATCACTTATGATATTATCATTGTTTTTAAATGAATCTATTAAGCGCAACAGATCTTCATCATATTCATTTCGTTTTAAACGTATGTTCTCTTCGAAATTGTTTTTATTTTCGCCTTTTTGTTTTTCAAGCAATAGTTTAGCAATATTTGACAAATCGCATTTGTTATTTGGGTTAAAATCTACTCCAACGTATTTTTCTTTATTCGGAGATTTTAAATTTGAAATCACTATGTTTTTCGTATACGAATCAACATATGCATATTTAAGAGAAGAACAACCATATAAAGAAGATAAATCCAATTTTTTTATTCCTGGTTCAAACTCAATTTTTTCTAAGTTTGGGTTAAATGCAAAGCAAAACAAACCGAATTTCTTAACAGTTGCAGGGACAACAATTTTTGACAAAGTTGGAACTCCTTCAAATGCTCTGCTCTCAATTTTAGTTACTCCATAAGGAATAAAATATTTAGTTTTAGCAAATGAAACTGGGCAAGAAATCAGCTCATCACCTTTTTTGTTAAAAAGTATTCCATCTTTACTAGAAAAATATTTGTTTCCTTTTATCACATAAAACTTGTTAATAAAGTCCAATTGACACCTTATTTTTTGGATCATCAAAAAGTCATTAACTTTAGGATCAATAAGCAAACAATTCACCCATCTTATCACACGTCCCAAGTTATCCGTTTCGGTATCAACAACGATTGAAAAGGTCCCTCGCCTTCCTTTATTCACACACCCCTCCAATAGATTTTTCCTATTATATCTCAAATTTAGTGTTTTGTCAATAGGTAAAATTTTGATGTTGTAATTATTATTTAGTATAAAACACACAATATTAAACAAAAAATTTTTCTTTGAAAAAAAACACCTTAAAATAAAAGGCGTTTTTTGTTATCTTCTTCCATCTCTAAAATTTTTATCTTTACTTTCAGTTGAACTTCCCTTGGAGTTTTCTTTCCCTTCTGATTTTTCTAACTCATCCTCAATAATCTTAAGTTTTGCTATCAAATCATCGTGAGAATTATTCTTATGACTAAACATTGATATATTTAAACCCTTCTTGGAAGCTACTTCTTTCGCTAACTTCAAAAGGTTTTCTTCAACATTTTCGTTCGTTTTACAACCAACTGTTATTGTATCCAATGCTTTGCTGAAAAAACCTTTCCCGTCATTATCCTTGATGGTTAGAAGTTTAGGATTAACTTTTAATGCTTTAAATATTACATCTTTTAAATTACTTACTGCTGCAAAATGCAAAAATGTGTATCCATCTTTATCTCGAACTTTTGCAAGCTCTGGATCAATCCCTAACGCTTCAATTAAAACATTTTCTAATTCAAAAACCGCTGCAAAATGCAAGAATGTGTTACCATTTTCAGTTCCAACTTTTGCAAGCTCAGGGTCTTTTTTTAATGCCTTAATTAAAACATCTTCCATTTTAACTTTTGCTTCCGAATCAATTCCTAAGTCTTCAGAATCAATTTCTGACGCAGTAATTAAAATATCTAGGAATTTATAACCAGCGGCAAAATGCAAAAATGTGTTTCCATTCTCCTGTTGAATTTTTGCAAGATCCTTATCTACTTCTAGAGCTTTAATCAAAACATCGTAAAGTCCCTCTAATGCCGCCCTGTGTAAAAAGATATTGCCGTAATTATCTTGAACTTTTGCTAGTTCAGGATCAACGTCTAATGCTTTTATCAGAACATCGTTTAAACTTTCACTTGCTGATTTATGCAAAAACGTTCTACCGCTTTTATTTTTAACTTTTGCAAGTTCTGGATCAACATCTAATGCCCTTAATAATACATTTTTAAGGCCACATTCCGCTGCGGTATACAAAAATGTTTCGCCATGTATATCTTGAACTTTTGCAAGCTCTGGATCAATGTCCAAAGCCTTAATTAACACATTTTCAAGGCCATGTCGTGCTGCAAAATGCAAAAATGTAGCGCCTTTGTTATCTTTAATTTTCGCAAGATTTTTATTAATATCAAGGGCTTTAATCAATATTTCTGGGATACTCTGCGAAGCCGGCACTACAAAAGAATACAAACCGTCTTTTACAATTTTTTCTTCTCTGCCTGCAGCATAGTGCAAAAATGTAAGCCCGTCGTTATCTTGAATTTCTGCAAGCTCTGGATTTTTATCTAAAGCTTTTATTAGAACTTTTGAGAGCCCTTTTCCCGCTGCATCATGCAAAAATGTATATCCCCATTTGTTTTGCATTTTTGCAAGCTCTGGATTTTTATCTAAAGCCTTAATTAAAACATTTTCAAGACCATGGCGTGCTGCAAAATGCAAAAACGTAAAATCATTAACATTTTGAACTTTTGCTAGTTCAGGATCAACATCTAATGCCTTAACCAATACATTTTCTAGTTTATTAATGGCCGCATTATGTAAAAATGTGAAACCACTTTTATTATCTTTAACTTTTGCAAGGTTTGGATATTTTTCGACTACCAAACATAAAAAATCTTGCATTTTGCCATTAATAGCTAAATCAACCAATGTTTTCCCAGTTGAAGATTTCATTGTAAGTAATTCTTCATCTTTGTAGTTTTTAAAATGATTTATTAAATCTTGTTCAATATTAACTCCATCGTTAATTATTTCTTCCAATTTGTCAACATCATTTTTCATATTTCCCCCTTTTGTTTCTCGTATTTTATCACATGAGCCTGAATTTGTCAATATCGATTGGCAAGAAAACTTAAATTTAATTTTTTTAATGAAAAATGTAATGTAAGTCATTTTAGTTGACATACTAGTGATAATAATGTTAAAATTGCGTAAATTAAAGTTAAGGAGTGTTTTATGAAACGAGTTTCGCGACCATTTATGTTTACAGGTTTATTAATAAGTTTGTTCGCTTATATTGGAAGTGTGGCCTTATGTGCCTTTTTAGTAATAACTTACATTTCTGTTGCCGCATCAGTCGGCAATGAAATAACGAATATAGTTTATTTCATTATAATCGCTTTAAGCGTTGTCATCATGATTTTTGCTCTTTTAGGCTTAATCTTTTCGGCTATATCATTATCACGATGCAATCTGCCAGCTTCTGCCTTCTTTGAAAAGAAAGGTATGGTAATTACAACCTTGGTTTTTAACATTTTAATAATAGCACTTTATGTTTTCTCATTAGCAACAGCATTTAACGTTGAAACATTAATAGTCGCTTTGACTTTTGCTATAGCTTCTGCACTCATTATCGTTGACCTTGCAAGAAACAAAAAATTGTTGATGGCGGAAGATCAAGAAAAAGAACAAAAAGAAGCAGTAACAATAAATCAAAAAGATAGCACAGAAGCAACTCCAAAGCAAGAAGATATTGAAACAAAATAAAATTTTAAACGACCTCTTCAAGAGGTTGTTTTTTTTAAAAAACATTTTAAGTCGTTTGACTTTGTTTGTAGTTTATGTTAACTTATTAAAAAAAGGAAGATTATGAAAATATTAAACAAAACTGACAGTTTAAACCAAATTAGAAAGTTAGGTCTTAACACAGTCCCAGAAATTGTTGTAAGCCCATCAAATCTAAACAAGATAGATGAATTTGTAAAAAAATATCCCGTTTCGCAATATGTTTTACGCGACACGAGTCAACCACTTGGGCAATATTTCTATGCAAGCAAGGATGAAATTAAGGAGATAGCCAAAAATTTTACTTCTAATTTTTCGTTGGCTGTTTCATTTTATTCATATGGCAAATTTCTTTTAATTGGAGATATCATGATAAGTGGTGACAGAGTCGAATTGACTGCATCAACTAACAACAATTCAAATCATCGAAATGCAGATGAAATTTCAATCTATTCTAATCTTTATGACGATGAACTTTGGAAAATAAAGGGATTTAGCGAACTTGCAAAATATATTGCTGACAAAAACTTAATGGACATTATTGTTGAATTTGTGGTATTTGACAAAAAAGTCGGAACGAAAAAAGAAAAAGTTTTAATAACCGAATTAAGAACTGAATATTGATTTAAAACTTCATTAAATTTTAATGGCATTTTAAAATCAAATAAAAAAAGGCTTCATTCAAAAGCCTTTTTTTGTTATGTTTGTAACTGATTTTAAATAACGCCATCCTCTTTTACAATCACAGGCATAACTTCGCGGTATTTTTTAAGACCTGTCCCTGCTGGAATAAGTTTTCCTATAATAACATTTTCTTTAATACCCATCAAGTTGTCAACTTTTCCTTTTAACGCTGCATCTGTAAGTACACGAGATGTTTCTTGGAAGGAGGCAGCTGACAAGAATGATTCTGTAGATAAAGCGGCTTTTGTTATGCCAAGCAATATTCTCTTCGCCGTAGCAGGAACACCACCTTCAGAAAGCACACGGTTGTTTTCCTCTTCACATTTGTAAAGGTCAACTATGTCGCCTGGCAACAAGTTTGTGTCACCAGAAGACTCAATTTTTACTTTTTTAAGCATTTGACGAACTATTATTTCAACGTGTTTGTCATTAACTCCAACGCCTTGGCTTCTGTAAGCGCCAATAACTTCTGAAAGAAGGTAATCTTGCAAGCCTTTAACACCTCTCAATCTTAACAATTCGCTAGGATTGATTGGCCCTTGAGAAAGCTGACTTCCTGGCTCAACATTATCACCATTTTTTACTGTCAATATTGCAGGTTTTTTAATCTCATATTCTGTGTCGCCATCTTTCGATTGAACAGTGATGATATAATATTTTGCATCTTGTTTTATGCTAACTTTTCCTGCGACTTCACTTAACACACATTCACCTTTTGGCCTACGAGCTTCAAAAATTTCTTCAACTCTTGGAAGACCTTGTGTGATGTCGGCCGCTGATGCAGAACCACCAGAGTGGAAAGTTCTCATCGTAAGCTGTGTTCCTGGTTCACCAATGGATTGAGCAGCAATGATACCAACAGCTTCGCCGATAGTAACTTGTGCCTTCCCAGAAAGATCTCTACCATAGCATTTTGCGCACACACCATGTTTGCATTTACATGTAAGTAGTGTCCTAATTTGAACACGTTTTATACCTGCTTTTTCTATTTCACTTGCTTGCTCTTTGCTAATCATTTCATTTGATTTTACAATAATCTCGCCTGTTTTTGGGTTGACTACATCATCAACTGCAACACGACCATAGATTCGTTCAGCAAGCGTTTCTTGAATGTTTCCGCCTTGGTACAAATCGCTCACCCACATACCTTTGATCGCTTCGCCATTGTCAGCAAAGCAGTCTTCGGTTGTTACAACAACATCTTGTGAAATATCAACTAGTCTTCTTGTCAAATAACCAGAATCGGCTGTTTTAAGAGCCGTATCCATAAGACCTTTTCTGGCACCACGTGCTGACAAGAAATGTTCTACCGGTTGCAACCCTTGAATAAAGTTTGATTTTACTGGAATGTCAATTTTTTGACCAGAAGCAGCAGTTTTCAACCCTACCATACCACATAATGTTGCAAGGTGGTGGGCGTTACCACGAGCTCCTGAAATGATAATAGTTTTAAGTGGATTGCCATCTTCAAGTAAATTTAATGTGTCCTTATCAATCTTACCTTGAACGTCATTCCAAATGTCAACGTTAGAGTCAATTCTTTCATCATTTGTAATCAATCCACGTTTAAACAATTTTTCATTTTCCATCACTTTTGCTTCAGCTTCAGCAACATATGCTTTTTTAGTTTCTGGCTCATTCCCGTCAAAAGCATTTATTGTGTTTGCCACCAAAGTCGAATATTTATATCCAAGGTCTTTAATTTTATCAATCAAAATCGAGCACTCGGTTGTGCCAAGCTTGTTGTAGGCTTGAGCAATGATGTTTTTTAAATCGTTCTTCGTTACAATCTTATTGCATTCAAGTTCACAATAATTTTCTTCTTTAGTTCTATCAATTAATAGACCTTGTGGCATGTTTTGAGAGAAAATAATTCTACCAACAGAGGTCGTTATACGTTTAGAATAAATTTTCCCATCAACTTCTTTCGTGAAACGAACTTGTATTTCTGCTTGAATGTCTAATTCACCTGTTTGATAAGCTATGATTGCCTCTTCAGGAGATGCAAAAACACTTTTTTCTCCTTTTTTGCCAGGCAATATCTGTGTCATCGAATAGCAACCCAAAATTACGTCCTGAGTTGGAGTAACAATTGGTTCACCGTCTGCAAGCTATAAAATGTTTTTTGAAGCTAGCATTAACACCCTCGCTTCCGTTCGCGCATCGATTGAAAGAGGAACGTGAACAGGCATTTGGTCACCGTCGAAGTCAGCATTGAAAGCCGTGCAGACTGATGGGTGAAGTTTGATAGCTCTACCTTCAACAAGCACAGGTTCAAAAGCTTGAACTGAAAGTCTGTGCAAGGTAGGAGCGCGGTTCAACAAAACAGGGTGCTCTTTGATAACATCGGCGAGAATGTCCCAAACGATAGGTTTTTCGCGTTCGATCATGCGTTTAGCACTTTTTATATTGTTAGACTTGTTTAGTTCTATCAGCTTATTAATAATAAATGGCTTAAATAATTCGAGTGCCATTTCTTTTGGCAAACCGCATTGATACATTTTAAGTTCTGGCCCAACGACGATAACTGAACGGCCAGAATAATCGACACGCTTACCAAGTAAATTTTGCCTAAATCTGCCCTGTTTACCACTCAACATTGCAGTCAAAGATTTTAAATCCCTTTGTTTTGAGCCTTGAACAGCCCTACCACGTTTACCGTTGTCAATCAAATTGTCAACAGCTTCTTGCAACATACGTTTTTCGTTTCTTATAATGACTTCTGGCGCTCCAAGCTCCATAAGTTTTTTAAGACGATTATTTCTGTTGATTACGCGTCTATACAAATCATTAAGATCTGACGAAGCATATCTTCCACCATCAAGTGGAACCATTGGTCTTAAATCTGGTGGAAGAACAGGAAGAACATCAAGAACCATCCATGTTGGATTATTTCCACTCTTTAAGAATGATTCAACAACTTCTAGCTTTTTAATTGCCTTTATGCGTCTTTGTCCCTTCATGGTAGGCAAGGATTTTTTAAGCTCTTTACTCTCCTTTTCAAGATCGACTTGTGAGAGTAATTTTTTAATCGCTTCGGCACCCATTAAAGCTTCAAAAGATCCATATCCATATTTTTCAATTGCATCACGGTACTCTTTGTCAGTGATGACTTGCTTATAAACAAAATCTGTGTCCTTAGGGTCAACGACAATATAATTGACATAATAAACTATCTGCTCTAACACTTTTGGTGTTAAATCAAGCAATGTGCCTATCCTTGATGGAACAGAACGAAAATACCAAATATGAGTCACAGGAGCTGCGAGCTCTATATGCCCCATTCTTTCACGCCTAACTTTTGCTCTTGTTACTTCAACACCACACTTATCACAAACAACGCCGCGATATCTAATGCGTTTATATTTCCCGCAATGACATTCCCAATCTTTTCGTGGCCCAAAAATCATATAGAAAAAAAGTCCATCTTTTTCTGGTTTTTGAGTGCGATAATTGATAGTTTCAGGTTTTGTCACTTCACCATGCGACCATTCACGAATTTTTTCTGGTGAAGCGATTCCAATTCTAATGGAATCAAAGTTGTTAAGTTCAAACATAACTTTCTCCCTTTTGTTTGTTATTCGTCAAAATCTCCAAAATCATCGAATAGATCAGCTTCGCTAAACTCTGATCGAGATGCTTCTTCTTCCATCGATTCTTTTACTTCATCTTTTTCTTCTTCTTTGCTTTCTTGCGAGAGTAGCTCGTCAAAATCCAAAGATAAATCATCAAAATCATGTTCAGCTTCCACAGGTGTAATATGTTGATCTTGTTCGTCCATTGAAAGCTCATTAATAGAAATCTCTTGATTGTCATCAGTCAAAATTTTAATATCAAGCCCAAGCGATTGCAATTCTTTTACCAGCACTTTAAATGATTCAGGTATACCTGGTTCTGCAATAGGTTGACCACGAATGATTGATTCATACGTTTTTACCCTACCTGTCACATCGTCTGATTTGATTGTCAACATCTCTTGTAAAACATGGCTTGCGCCATATGCTTCAAGAGCCCAAACTTCCATTTCACCAAATCTTTGACCACCAAACAACGACTTGCCTCCAAGAGGTTGTTGAGTGATAAGTGAGTAAGAACCGATAGAACGAGCATGAATTTTTGAATCAACCATGTGTTCTAGTTTAAGCATATATTTTGTCCCGACCGTTACAGGGTTTTTAAAAGGCTCACCTGTTCGTCCATCATAAAGCTGAACTTTACCATCTGCTGGGAAATTGTTGCTTACAAGAAGCTCTCTGATTTGCTCTATGTTTGCACCGTCGAAATCTGGTGTTGCAATTTTCCAACCAAGGCTTCCTGCAACAAGCCCGAGATGTGTTTCAAGCACTTGACCAACGTTCATACGTGAAGCAACTCCAAGAGGATTTAGTAAAATATCAACCGGCTTTCCGTTAGCCATAAAAGGCATATCATTTTCAGGCATTATGATAGAAACAACACCCTTGTTTCCATAACGTCCTGCCATTTTATCTCCGACTGACAATTTGCGTTTTTGAGCGATGAATACTTTAACCATCATGTTTACGCCAGCTTCAAGTTCGTCTTTATTTTTCTTTGAGAAAACTTGAACGTCAACTACAACACCCTCGCTACCATGTTTAACACGCAATGAGGTGTCACGAACTTCCCTAGCTTTGTCACCGAATATAGCTCTCAAAAGTCTTTCTTCAGGAGTCAGCTCTGTTTCTCCCTTTGGAGTAACTTTACCAACCAAAATATCTCCTGGCCTAACTTCTGCACCAATTCTAATAATCCCATTTTCATCAAGATTTTTTAATGCTTCTTCACCAAGATTTGGAATATCTCTTGTTATTACTTCATCACCAAGCTTAGTGTTTCTGCAATAAATCTCTTCATCTTTTAAAATAATGGTCGTATAAACATCTTCTTTAACAAGTCTTTCGTTGATCAAGATAGCATCTTCGAAGTTGTAACCTTCCCAGTTCATATAAGCAACTAAAACGTTTTTACCAAGAGCCAACTCACCATTATCGCAAGCAAATCCGTCATAAATAACGTCGCCTGCTTTCACTTTGTCACCTTTCTTTACACAAGGTTTTTGATTGTTGCATGTTTCAGCGTTGGTTTTTTCGAATTTTGTGAGTCTGTAAATATCTTCATCACCATTATCTGTTAAGATCCTAATTTCATCGGCGCTAACGTAAGAAACTTTCCCGTCTCTTTTAGCGATGCCTAATGCACCACTATCACGTGCCGCAATATGTTCCATTCCTGTTCCAATGATAGGAGCTTCAGGACGAAGAACAGGCACTGCCTGTCGTTGCATGTTTGCTCCCATAAGTACACGGTTAACTTCGTTTGAGTTAAGGAATGGAATAAGCGAACTCCCCACTGAAATATATTGACGTGGAGACACATCCATGTAATCAATTTGACTTGCTGGAACTTCTGCAATGACTGCTCCATGACGAGCCATAATTCTTTTGTTTACAAAACGTCCGTTTTCATCAAGAGGTTCAATAGCTTGTGCGATGTAAGCAGTGTCTTCAACATCTGCCATTTTATAAACATAATTTTTAGAAACGATTCCTGTTTCTTTGTCAACAGGCCTATAAGGTGTTTCTAGGAAACCATATTCATTCACCTTTACATATGTCGCAAGAGTGTCGATCAAACCGATGTTTTGTCCTTCTGGTGTTTCGATAGCACAAATTCTTCCGTAATGTGTGTAATGAATATCACGTATGCCGACATCTGCTCTTTCTTTTTTTACACCACCTGGCCCAACAGCAGAAATACGACGCTTTTGTGATAATTCAGAAAGTGGATTTTTTTGCTCCAATAGTTGTGAAAGTTGTGATTGAGCAATAAAATCTTTAAGCGCTTTGTTGACAGGTTTTGGATTTATTATCTGCGATGGAGTAACTTGATCGAGTTCTTTCCCCTGCAAAGATTCTTTTATGTTTGTTACAAGTTTTTGAACACCTGGTCTAAAAGCTCTAGTAAGTAAAAGTTCACCAACAGTGGCTAATCTTTTGTTTGAAAGGTGGTCAACTAAATCTATTTTGCCTATCCCCTCCAACACATCAAGATAACAGCTGATTGATGCTAAAATGTCGTCCATTGTTAATGTTGTTACAATCAAATTTTTAGCATTGGCTTTTATTGCTTCAAGACGTTTTTCTTTTGTTTTGTTTTCTTTCAAAATTTGCATTAAAGTTGGATGATATACTTCTTCGGTAATACCAAGAGCTTTTTCGTCACATGGCAAAACTGCAGAAAGGCGAACACGGTTGTTTCCTCTCATAAGATGTCGTTTGCCATTTACAGAAATCCAAACTTCATTAATTCCTGCGTCTTGCACTTTTCGGGCAGATTCTTTTGTGAACACTTCCCCAGCTTTAACTAAGATTTCATCGTCTGCTACAACATTGTCTGCACTGATAAGTCCTTCAATTCTGTTTGCAAGAGAAAGACGTTCATTAAACTTAAACCTTCCTGCTTTTGCAAGATCATAATAACTGTCAGAAAAGAAGAAATTGTTAAGATAATTTCTTGTAGATTCAGCAGATGGGACATCCGATGGACGCGACTTTCTAGCAAACTCCAAAAGCGCTTCATCTTGCGTCTGTTGTGGTTCACGATCAAGTGCCGCCTTAATGTAACGATTGTCTCCAAACAATTTCAAAATTTCTTGACTTGAAAAACCAAAACACTTTAAAAACAGGCCAATAGAAAATTTATCTGCACGATTTACGACCATTTTTAAAGCTTCGTTTGCACCTTGGACAATTTCTAAATACATTCCTCTGCTTGGCATCATTTGAGCTTGGAGAGTGGAATTGTCATCTTTTTCACGTGTAACATAAACACCTGGCGAACGAAGAATTTGTGAAACCACAACTCTTTCAATTCCGTTCGTGATAAAAGATCCCGTTTCAGTCATAAGCGGAATATCACCAAAAAATACTTCTTGTTCAACTGCCTCGCCTGTTTCTTCAACAACGAAACGAGCCTTTATTTTAAGCGGAACAGAATATGAAGCGCCCCTTCTTTTGCATTCCTTAATAGAATACTTTGGCTCAGTTGCCAAATTCATATCAAGAAAATAGAGCTTTGCCTTTCCGCTGTAATCTACAACAGGAGAAAACTCATCAAGAACACTTCTTATCCCATGTTCTATAAATTGTTTGTAGGAATCTTTTTGAATATCAAGCAATCCAGGAATAGGAGCGATATCATCTAGTTTTGAAAAAGAATAACGTTCGGTTCTTCCAAATTTTTGTTTTTTGATGTTAAGTGACATAATTGGCCTCTCTCCTTTAATCTACGATATTTCTGCAAGTCTACTTACACAAAAAAAAGGGCAGACAACACACAAAAGGTGTCGCCTAATCCCTTTCCGTTTAAGCATATTTCATAATTTTTATCTTTGCCTGCAACATTCGTCTTGTTTATTCTAGCACATATTATCGTTTTTGTCAACAATTTTTTATAAAAATGTTGCCAAAAGTTGTAAAAATATACCTTTTATATCAAAATTTTAAAGAATTTAAACTTAAAAATTCAAAAATTTTAAATTACTAGATTTTCATATTCTCTTCAAAAGCCAATGTTGAAAAAGCAGTGCTTGAAGCAGTCCAAATAATATTATCGCATTTCTCGAAGTTTAATGTTCTGGTTCTTGTAGTATTGTCATCTGTATATCCAACAAACTTGTAATAGCCCTCTTCTAAATCATTGAGCGGGATATTTGTGTTTATAGTTTTACCTTCACTTTCAACTCCAAGCAAATCGCACAAATCGCTTAGCTCGCTTTTCTCAAAGTTCAATGTTATTGTAGTTCCGTTATCTGTATATCCAACAAACTCGTAATAGCCCTCTTCCAAATCATTAAATGAGATATTTGTGTTTATATTTTTACCTTCACTTTCAACTCCAACCAAAGAGCACAAACCACTTAGGTTATTACCATATCTGCTAAGAATATCTTTACTTATTATATTATAATTGTTTAAAACATCTGCACTTAATGTCATAAACATTCCATAATATGCTTCCAAATTTAATCTATCCAAATAACTTTCTGTTTCTGACAAATTCGTTGCATTATAATCATATAAGCTTTTACCTAATTCATTTTGATTTATTACAAACTGCGTATTACCCTTTAACATAGTAATAGTAGTAAATCCTTGCGTTAAATAATCGT
The DNA here is from genome assembly GCA_944350225.1 of uncultured Clostridia bacterium. GTDB lineage: Bacteria > Bacillota > Clostridia > Christensenellales > UBA1242 > Caccovivens. The sequence goes on from CALVOH010000001.1 coordinate 20,582, forward strand.
ATTTGTTGTATTGAGATTCAGTACCTGAATCATCAAAATTCCATATTGCCGAGTTAAACACATTTTTTTCATTTATTAAACCTAAATCTGTTGTGAACGAATTAGCGTAAGTAAATCCCCCAATTGAGTTTTCGGTTGAAGTTTGCTCTTCTCCTGCATAAATGTAAGAATTTGGCGTATATTCCAATATTCCTCCTTGGCCCACGGTTGACTTTCTTACAACCTGCCTTTCCGATCCACTTTGCGATAGATCTCGCATGGAAATATCATAAAGGGTGGTAGAATAAATGGAGTCTAAGGAAATTTGTGCTTTTTGCGTGCCACCAACTATTGCTCCGACATTTGCCGTAATTGGTATTGAATAAGTGTAAACTTCAAGCTCTAAATCAGCCCAAACGTAAGAATTTGCCATTGATAGTTTAGGTAAGCTTGAACCATTTTCATTAACACCCACTTTACCAACCATGCCTCCAAGCACTGGCGAAGAATTTTGCCCTTCTACTCTCAGCACTCCCTCTTTAACGGCTATTTCACTAAGTTCAACACTTGTCCCACCTTCGACATAATTTATTTGACCGATAATTCCACCTAAAATGTTTCTTGCTGTTATACTTGCATCAACTATGACTTTTGAAACGGAGATTGTCCCCCCATTAACAACACCTATAATTCCACCAACATATGAGACTGTGTTGACAGAAACACTTGCGCTGGTTTGATTTTGTATTGAAAAACTTTGTCCCATATAAATCGAATCAAGTTTTGCCCTGTCGCTCGCCAACCCCACAATACCACCGACTGCAGTAGCAATATAAGGTTTAAGATCAAAAATTTCAAAATTTTCATCAATTCCATAAACATAAGCATTAGATAAGGACCCCTTCAATTCTCCGCAAACTATTCCGCCATATGAATGCGCTTTAATTTTCATAGCCGAATTAATTGTCAAAGAAACATTATCAACTGAAGCTTGCGAGCCTATTCCACCAAAAGCTAACCCCGCTTTGTCGGCAAATACGTTGACAGCCCCTCTGTTTGTTGAAACATTAGATATTGTTCCAATACCTCCAACGTAACCAAAAATTCCGCCACCAAATGACACTTTGTCAATAGATGAAGAAAGAATATCATTTGTGTCGCTTTTTTCAGTAACATAAGATGCAAAAGCTCCAACAAAAGCATCAATGTTTTTTATACTAAAATTGTCAGAAACATAGCCTATCACTCCACCGACAACATTTTTACCACTTACTGTCACAATTTCGTCGGTGGTGTCCTCACCTGCATCTCCACTTTTTGTGCCTTTCACGGTGATATTAAACACGTTTGCATTTCGAACTGTTCCTGCCAAACAACCAACCGAGTTAGCATTGGCAAAATTAGCTACTTCTGGTATTATTACTAAGTTTGAAACAGATGCAAAATTAACACTTGTGCCAGAGATTTCGCTGAATAGTCCAGCACTGCTAAGTACATCATTTGAGGTGATTCTTATGCCACTGACAGTCATTCCGTTGCCATCTATACTACCTTTTACTGATTTATTGTAAAGTTTAAAATAATCACCAGGCATGCTAGAATAATCAATATCACAAGCAATACGATAGTAACCTGTCAAAATATTGTTTGGATTTGACATATAACTTTCCATTGTTTCAGGAGAATGAATAACATAAGGATTAAACACACTACCATCTGCTGGCGAAGATGATGCTGTTTCATAATGGTATGTTATAACTCCATCTGAATTAGTAGTCATGCCTGTGTTTACTCTTTGCCCAACAGACTGAATATTAGCTGAAACAAGTTCAAGCCTTCCTCCAGCAAACTCGCTTCCATTAAACAAATTGCTTGTGCGCCCTGAACTATAAAACCAAACAGAGTTATAACTTGGAGTCGTAGTGTAACCATATGAAGAAAATTTTTCGGCTAAATTTGAAAATTCATTGATTGCATTATCACCACTTCCACTATTATATTCTAATTGCGACACTCCTTCTATTGTTGGTATTAAAAGGCTGTTGTTGATTTCTTCGCCTCTTATATAGTAGCAATCCACAAACTTTCCTGCCACAATGTCACTAGCAAAAATATAATCATTTGCACTAGAATCACGAATGATATAACTTGTAGAGAAACTCCTACTGATTGTTCCCGAATTATAGAAAGCAAACCCTGCGCTCATACCACCCGATTGAATTGGAAGGTTTGAATAGCAATCGGCAATCTCTCCCTCATTGTTAAACACGAATGACGAAGCCGACACGCTTGATGAAATCATGCTTGTCTTACCATTTTCGGTTTGAAGAGAATAAGGCCTCGAGTTTGAAACATAACCCGAAGTAAAGCTGGTTAAAATCTTTCCATTTAAAGTGTTTTCTCCCACAAATCCACTGGTGCTAAACACGTCAAGGTAAATAGACGTCGAAACAAGGGTTCCTTCTTTAAACGCCGTAGAAGCAATAATGTTGCTGTTTTGACCAACAACACCACCAATTGTTATTACAGACTGAACATTTACTTTAGACAGGCTGTTGGTTAAATAGCCTGAGTTTTGTCCTACTATTCCTCCAAAATAGAACCCACTTGTTGAAGGATCACTGTCAAATGTAACAAACAACTTTGCTCCACTCGCCATTTCGACTTGTGCGTTGTAAATTGCCCCGTTATTAACACCAGCAACTACCCCTATAGATGCTGAAGATGTCGCAGAAGAATTAAATGTAACCGAGTTTACAGTTTCGCTACCTATTCTTATTTTTACATTTTTAATGAACGTATTTGGACCTATTGTTCCAAACAGTCCACCGGCATCAACAGAGCCTAATTGATAAACGGAGCTGTCAAAAATAAAGTAGTGATTATTTCCATCAAAAGTAGCGATCTCAGTGTTTAAAGGAACAAAAGCATCGCTTGGCACGTTTATATCATTTAAAAGTATGTAATGCCCACCTGCTGTCATATTTAAGAATTCTTCATATGTCGTAATTGGATTTGGGCTTTCTTCTGAACCGCGAAGGAATGAGTAAACATCTATTTCAACATCTATGACTTTATAACCTTTTGGATCACCATCACTTACTCTCTCTGTCCAAACATATTGACCAAACTGCACTTTGTACTGTCCACTATATGAGAAGAAATAATGTCTGTTTATTGGATCATGCGCTACGTTTGTTGTAAAGCTAAAACCTGATGTAGAGAGATAACGTGTTGAAATACTATCCGTAGTTGTAACTCTGCTTTTCGTCGATCTATCTTTTTGCAAAGGTGTTGGATAAATTTGAACACCTTCATTATTGTTTGCGTTTAAGTCGGTGTAATAAGTCCAAATGCCATTTGCTTTTAAACTTTCTATAAAAACACTTAACTTGTTTAAAACCGATTGATTAGAAGGGTTGTATTCTAACATCTCATCAAAATTGAAAGACAACTCTGTTCTTTCTCCAACTGCCGATGTAACAACGCCACCATTCATACCTTCTATTAAATCTTCATCTTCCGAATTTGGCAAGCGATTTATAACATATTCCAACATAGTAAGTTGCAAAGTCGCTGAAGTTTCACTTGTTTGCCCAAATTCATCGAGCTTTGATGCCGAAACTGTTAGTGTAAAGTCTTTTCCACCATTTTCATCATAGTCAGTGATTTCGTCATTTGTCACGACAAGATAATATCCGTCATCGCGTAATTCTATTGTCGCTATTGATGGATCAGAAGATAAAACATTTAAAGTTGAAGCGTCATAACCCTCATTTTTTACATCCAGTTTGTATTCCACGCCCCTTGCAACTTGGTCTTTATAAGGATAGCCATCTATTTCAATGCTAACCGCATCTTTACGAAGCAACGTGTAATCAAATTGCTTATAATAATTCCCACCGTCTTGTTCAGCGGTTACAACAATTCCAACGCTTGTCCCATCAATTACAGATTTGTTTGAAAAGATGTAACGAACATAAATCTGCCCATTAAATGTTTCATTAGCCAAATCACTCTGTCGTATTTTTATTCCACCATCAACAACAACATAAGTAATAGGTTCGAACACAATTTGACCATCATCGATACTTAACGTTCCAGCAGAAAAATCTGCTGTTGCTGATCCTTCTAAACTGTTTTTGCTTGCATTTTGAATTAATATTGAATCAAAATCAGCATCTACCGGTGAAATAGACACGGATAATAGACCGTATGTTCCCGGAACTACTTTGTCAGATTCTTGTGATAAATCACTCATTTCTGGATAATTTGAAGCGACTATCACATCGACAGAATTTTTAACCAAGGTGAGTTTTACTTCTTTCGCAACTTCTTCGCCATTCGAAACAGCGTAGTATTTGATCGTGTAAGTGCCATAAATATTGTTAGTAAATCTATTTTTAAACGCTGTCGAGTTTGTGTCAACTCTTATTTCAACATTGAATTTTAATGAGTTTGTTTCATTATTAGTAGCTTTGACGTCAAATAAATCGGACAAAGGATTAGAAGGCAAAAACTCCGTTGCGCCGTCCGTGTTTACTTTAGAAAGCAAAGTTTCCGTTGAGCCGTCCGTGACACTTTCTGTGCTTTCAATTAAAATAGGCACGTTTTGTGAATCATAGATTTTTATAACTAGCTCGTCATTTTCCTCATCTGAATCGATTTCTACCTCGTCCTTTATCGAATGTGAAGAGCTTATTGTATAAGAATCCAAGTTTGAATAAATAGCTTTTGCCCCTTCTTTGTAATTGAGAGTTATTTCGTCTAAAGACATTATCAGCAAACTATAATTTTTTTGATTTAAGGATGTGGAAATAGACGCACTTAAACCAAAGCTATCGCTTGCAGAGTCATCTAATGTTACACCTGGCTTTTTCGTAAAACGAATGCCTTGGCTTGTTAATTCGTAGTTTCCATAAGTAAGCGAAGAACCATTCAAACCTATTTCAAAATCGTTCATTGTAGCCAACTGAATTAGCTGATTGTTTAAAAGCACTTGCCCTGTCGTAGATATACTAAACGAAGAAGAATCGCTTAATCCATAAGCCAAAACTTTGCCCTCACCAAATGTTTCACGCGTAAGTGAATAGACAGGTTCAACATCAATATTTAAGCCCTTTTGAGTATACACATTTAAGGTAGCGTCTCCACCCAAAGAAATACCATTAAGCTTAAAGATACCAGCTTCTATATTCTCCTTGTAGGCATAATAATTAAAATAATTTATTATATACAAATAGATGGTTTGTTTCTTATTTTCATTTCGCAGGCTGTAAACCTCGATTTGTGCAAGCCCTGTGCCCTTTATGTAAATTTCATTAGAAGGCGATATCTCAACTATTGGACTCGTAGATTTAATAGTAACGTCATCACCAACCACAGAAAAAGGATATAACGCGTCATCTGGTTTTAAACGGTTTAAAACATCCAAACTGTTTTGTGCATCAGTTAAATTTCCGGTAACATATTCGCCATTTAAATAATAGCCCACAGCATCAAAATAATAGGCAAAGTAAACTATGTTTTCACAAGTGCAATTCGTTTCAGCACAAGCATCACAATGCAGTTGCATAAATCCTGATTCTTCGTTTGGAGTGACAGAGAAACTAGTGGTTTGTTTATTAAAGTTGGCTCTATTTGTCACAGTTGGTAAATCGCTGTCATCAACAACTATAAAGTTTCCATAATATTCCAATAGCGAAAGCCTCGAAATCACGATCTCATTCAATCCATCCTCAGGTTCTACAAGCCCCCTTTCAACATATGAACTTGCTGTGCCGTTTGTCAAATAACCTGACGGTATGCCAGATGTATCTGACAAAGCAGTCCCTAGGAAAATTTTATTAAAAAGCAATTGCGTGTCTGATGAAGTCGTGCCTGATGAAGTTTCAAAATTAATAGTAAAATTATTTTCATCTAACTTGCTCGAACTGTAAAGAACGCCCATCGAAGCCTTTTCGCTTAAAAATTCGCCATTGTCTATCGCTTCAACTGTGATGGATACAATTGAACCACTGTTATATGAAGAAACGATAAGCCCAATAGTTGTTCCTCTCACAAAAGTGCGAGTCGTAGCAGTAGACAAACTTCCTTCGACCATTTCTCCAACAAGACCTCCGGCATTTTTCGCCCAAATGTCGCCACCTGCCAAAAGGCTTGTTAGTGTGCCAGAAGATTTACCTGCGACACTTCCAGCTGTGCCTTTTAAATTTGAACTCTTAAATGTGTTTTCATCAAATGAAGATAAGTTTGTAACACGAATCAATGAGTAAACTGAATATGCCGAGTAACCATATTTTGAAGAATCTTTCTCTGTTTCACTAATATCACCCGAGTTTTCCCCATCTGTTCCACTAATATCACCCGAGTTTTCTCCGGCTATTCCACCGACGTAAATTGAATCATTGCTAGAGCTAACATCTAAATAACCATCAAACAAAACATTTGGACTGATTATTTTGCCTTTGTTTACACCGACTAGCCCCCCAATGTTGACATTTTGTGATGATGTAACATTTACTTTTGATGTGTAGATAGTAGCTGACACATTTTTCAATTCAGCCGAACTTTCACCTGCTAGCAAGCCTATATTCACATTGTTTGTGACGGAAGATATGTTAATTTGGCCTTCAAAAGTTATCCCAGAAATACTTGTCCCCTCGCCTAATATAGCAAAAAGTCCATAGTTTTGAGTGCCATTTTCAATGCTTATTCCAACAATACGGGCATCTTTCTCTCCAGCAATAGAACCTGTAAAAGCTAAATCCGATCCTTTAACGCCCATACCCTTGCCAAGTGGCAACTGATCTGCTATTGAAGAAACATCAATCGTCGTGCTTAACTTATAGTGAGATCGCATGGCCTCAGCACTGCTACCAATCGCAAGGATATCTTGCACAGACTGTAATACGTAAGGGTTTTCTTGACTGCCGTTTGCATAACTTACTGCAATTCTTAAAATTGAATTTTGATAAGAAGGCAACACTGCCCCTGCATTTATCCATGAATTTGGAATAATTTGCAGTTCCCCAGCAAATGTCCCACCGCTCTCGTTTAAAATACCTCTATTAAGGCTAACACTGATAATATAAATACCTTTACTCGTTTCAGTTTTAATTATGTCGCTTTCGTTTATTAAAGCTTTACCTGAATTTTGAGACACATACTTAATTGTAATGTCAGTGTCGGTCGCAGTGAAAGGATTGAGGTAAACACCAAATTGATAATCCATTTTTTGTGCAGAAAAGACCATCTTTTCTAAATTTGCACTTATACCCGTAACGTTGTCATAAGAAGAGCCTTTTATTGTAACAGCAAAATGCCTTGTTTCACCGTACTGTCTTAATGTTGCATACAAAGTTACTGAAAAAGCCCTATTTAAAGATCTGTTTACAGAAAATGATTTGCTGGCCGTGTCAAAAGTCCCATAATATTCGGTTGCGCTTTCGCCTATTCTATAAACGTTTGAGCTTGCATTTGGATCATAAATCATTGTGTTGCTTATCTGCCAAGAACCACCAACTTGTTTAAAAATAGAAGCACCATTTAATGTCCAATAAATGAATTGACTTGAATAATTTTCTGTTTTAAATTGTTCTTCTACAGGATCATAAAATCCGTATGAAAAACTTGGTGATACAACTTCGCTAAAAGAAACGGATTGCAAGTTTTGATCAGTAACCGAGTCACCTACAAACAATTCAACTACGGTCGCATATGAGTCGGTTTGACTGTTTGCCATATTAAAAGAAGAAACAGGAACGTATGAAACAAGATTAACTAAAGCCGTTTTCTTGAAGTTGTCAATCTTTTTAAACCCTTCAACCGAGACACCAAAAACTTCAAAATTAATATTGGCTGTGCCAAAACTGTTGACACCTATAGTAAAAGAATTTTGGTCAACATTTCTAGAAATATTGGTCAAATCTGTTGCATAATAATCTATTCGAGAAAACGTGTCGACAGTGCTAGAAATCAAACTTAAATAGGCATTGCTTGAATAATTTATAACACCATTTTTGTCAGCTTCATTTTTTAATATTAAATTCATGGCTACATCATATTCAGCATTTTCAACGATTTCATATGATTGCACGCCTACGCTTTGTGATGTGTTTAATACTAATGAAAGGTCATCAAAGGTGTCAATAACCCTGAAAGTTATTCTTTTAGTCACACCATTATCCAACGCAACTGAATAAGTGGCATCGCCTACCATTCGTGGCGTAAGATTAAAAATTAAAGGATATTTGCCATTTGTTTGTTCGCCCATTCCAGCATAACTAACACTTAAAGCACCGACATCTCCCTCAATAAAAGTCAAATTTGCATTTGAAAATGGCTGGTCGGCTAGTAGGCCAGAAAATTGTTGCGTCCCACCTTTTAATGATAAAAACACCCCTGTGTTCGCACTGTTTTGCTGATAATTAAAACTTTCGTCAGTAAAAGACAACTTTTTTGGTCCTTGTTTTACTTCATAAATTACGCTATATTCAAGAGTATTTGCTTCAATATAATCACTTACGACGACAAATTGTACTTCACCTTTGCTAATATCACCGTTTATCACCCCTCGCAAGGTTATTGGCTCAACAATGTCTTCTTTTTGTATTATTGCTCCATTAGTAAGTGAATCACCCTTATGTAAAAGCTGAACTTCACTAGAATCGAAAATTACTTTAACTCCTTGATAGTCAGAATTTGGCTCATAAACTTTAACATCAAGTTGCACACCACCAGTAGTTCCATAATAATAATTGTAAAGCTGGTATGTTGGCTTTTCTGCATCATTTGTGATACCATTTACGGTTATGTTCATAGGGGCAACATTTAAATCCACAACAATGTTTTTTGTTTGACAAACAGAAGACTCCCCTTCGTCAAAACTTTTCCCATCAACGTAATAATAGATTTTGATTTTTAAATTTGTTTCTTGCGATATAGTGGTTGAACTAGTCAATGTTAGGTCAAAGTTTATCATCTGGTTTTCAAAACTTTCATTTGATTTTTCGACTGACAAAACAGAAGAATCGTCAACCGAGTATTCAAATCTTACATAGGAATTCTCTAGACTGTCAGCTATTGTTGGATTGATTGCACTATACGGTATTTTCACATTTAGTTTTGCAGTCCTGTCGTCTTCATTTCTGCTGTTTACAATCAGTGTAACTTCGTCGCCTTCAGCTCCTTCAACTATATCAGCTCCTTCAACTATAATAGAATTTTCCTCAAATCCTTGCAAAGCACAAAAAGAAAAAGGTACGACTATGGTTCGTTCTTCTCTATTCCCGTCAACATATTCATAATAATTATACCTTGCAAAGGCAGAAAAACTTTGACCATCAAAAGCCAAATTTGTAGCCTCTATTTCGGTGTTTTCATCACCGTTTTCATAGTAAAAATGCAAAACATTGTTTTCGTCTAATGTAACTTTTGCGAAACGATTGTTGTCTCCTACATTTTCAACTTTATCGGCAAAATGAAAAGTTAAATCCTTTTCGGTGGAATTATCATCGAAATTAAACATATTGCTACTAGGTTCAAACGCTTGATTTTTACTTACATATAAGGCTACATCATTTTTTAAAGTTATTGAAGAAGAGTATTGCAAAACCTCTATGTCAACTTTGCATGTCTTGGACCCCTCTTTTGTCATAGCTATCAATGTCGTCGAACCACCGCTCAGACCTGTAAGTTGAACTGTGGTAACTGCATCTTGTTGGGAAACAACTTTTAAAGAAACATGTTCACTGTTACTTGTTGATGAGGCAGAATCAACAAGTGAAAAACTGATGCCATTGTCAATTCCGTCTTTATAATTGCCAATAGTAAATTGTAAATTTTTAGTTTCACCTTTATAAAGAGAAATCGACGTATAGTTTGCACTAAGCGAGAGGTTTTCTACATCTGAGCCACCGCATCCAGCAAAAAAGAGGCTTGAGAGCAAAAACATAACTCCCAAGCATAGCACAGCCATTATCTTTTTTAGATTCCTTTTTAAACTGCTCATTTTCTCCCTTTATTCGTTTGAACCTTGGAAAATCGATTTTATATAGTCCGTAGCAACAACTTGTATCATAGTTCTGCTGGTCGGTCCCGTGATTAAGAAAGCTTGACCGAGCGTAGCTGTAACAATTGCATTTTGTTCTTCTTCGTTTATTCCACCAGATTTTTTGTAAAGATCCACAAGGTCATTTATATCATTTGGTGCCAACGAGAATATCAATGAATATTGGCAAGCATTGATGACCGCAGTTGATTGTCTTCTTATCTCCTCTGTTCCCACGAAGTCTGCAAGATTTTGCGTAATAATTATCTGCATCCCCCAATATTTTCTAATACGTTTTGCCATTTGCGCCATAAAATCAAGTGCGATAGGAAAATTTGGATTGATGAATAAGTGAGCCTCATCAACTGCAACAACGATTTTTCTGTTGTTTGCTTTGTCTCCTTTGTGATACTTTGCATTAAAGTCTTTGTTGTTTATTATTTCGTTGTTAAGATATCTAAACACCAAAAGCATCTGCGCATTGGTAAGTATCGGGTTATTGTTTGCAAAAAGTGATTGAAAATTAAAACATACGAAGTTTTCATTTGTTTCGATAGATGTTGGTCCATTCCACAATTTAGAATTTCGCCCACCAGATGCAAATTTTTTGATATATGCTTCTATTGTCATTAAATTTCTGAGAGTAAAATCATCTTTTGCTGTCTTTATCCTTTTTAAAACAAGATTGTAAAGATCATCAAAGATTGGATAATCCTCGGGCTTTTTGTCCCCCAAATATGTGTTTTCGTCAATACCTTTTAACTTGTAAGTGTCAACGATAAGAGAGTTTAAAAGTTCGAAGGCATCAGAACTAATACCTTGCAAAATATTTCTAAAAAAACTTTCCAAAAACTGCAAATGTTGTGAATAAGAATCGTTGACACTGACCTCTTTCTTTTTCTTGCGTTTTGGTTTGAATGTTGTTGTATCATATTCTGCTGTATCTTCTTCCTCAGCGAGTTCGTCCTCAGCTTCATCGAGAGAAGCGATTATGTGAAACGGGTTTATTATTCCATACAATGACGAACCAACGTCAATGTATTTTCCACCTAAAGATTCGGTCAAATAAGCGTATTCTTTTTCTGGGTCGATAATAAATATTTTGCAGTTGTCGGCTGCCAAGTTTGCAAGTAAGGTTTTTGCCGCATATGACTTACCAGAACCAGATTTACCAATCACCATCATATTTGAATTGACACGTACGCTGTCTCGCGTAAAAAAATCTATAAAAACAGGATACTCGTTGTCTCCAAGATAAATGCCCTTTTCATCTTGCATGGCACTAGATATAAATGGGAAAACAGCGGCAAGTGTTGAGGTAGGTATGCCTCTCTTATACCCTTTGATATTGTCACGTTGAGATATGTTACTGCTAATAAATGCGTCTTGCTGACGAGCAAACATTTCACTAAACTTAAATCCGCTTTGTTTGAGCATAGCTTTAACATCACGTTTTGCCGCATCTTCACAGGTGATAAACGTGTTTACATCATATAGTTGCTGATTGTTGTTTTTTAAATTTACAAGCAAATCTTTTAATGTTTCTACGTGTGTTTGAAGTTCGATTTGACTAGAAGAACGGCCTGTTCTATATAGCTTACTTTCCATATCCATAATCGCTTTGTCGATCGATCTTTCCGAAGCAGATTTCGGCACTTGTGCGAATTTCATAACGACTTTCGTTCGATCTAATAAAAATATATTTGATCCCCACGCATTCCCAACGTTAAGCGGATAGTCGGTTATAGCATATGTCCTGTAAGCATTGCCATCTATGAGATATTTTGCAGCTTTAAATTTTATTTCTTTTGGCCTTGCCCAATTAGCATACTGCGAAAGTGGAATGCTTTCAAGTTCGCGCTGGTCAAACTCACGCCCATAGTTTGCTCTTAAAAATATTGTAAGATCTTGTCCATACAATCTTTTCGCGCTCATTGGTGCCAAAGAGGATGCGAGCGAATTGATCATACCATTGACAGTGTTTTCCAAAAGCTCCAAGTCTTTGTCATAAACAACAACATAAAAATGATCTTTGTAAACCTTGTCTTTACGGTTAAGGTTTTCCATAAAAGAAACTCTTTCCTCAAAGATAGGCGAACGCACATCGACTTCTTTTTCCGAAACTTGACCTTCATATTGCATCTCGAGTAATAACTCATATTTTTTATTTTCGGCATATATGTAATTGTCAAGAATCATGGCTAAATTTAATTTTATAATCGAGCAAGTTTGGTCTGGTGTCAACCTTCTAAGTGCATTGGCAAAGCTTTCAATCACATTGTCTTGTGTGTATTCTGTAAGCAATCCAAATAAGACTGGTTTTATTTCTATAACTTGTCCATAATAAGATCCAAAATTAATAAATCTGTCTTGATAGATGTCTTCAAAAGGAATTATCTCCTTAATATCCCCCTTTTTGCCATTTGCCGTGTCAACGGAAAACTTCTTTTTCTGCGCCATAAATCTAAATAAATGAGCACATGTGACATAGAGCCTTTCGTCATCGGCGATTTTTATAAATGTTGCTATGTAAAATATTGTGAAAACTGCTGCAATCCAATAATGCCCCACAAAATTTGAAGCAAACAATATGATAGCTATTGCTCCACCTATAACCATCAATATTAAATCTAGTCCGGTTACACCACGAACAAATTCTAATTTTACTTTTGTTTTTCTCGGAATAATTCTTTGCATAAAAAATTCTCCTTATAGAGATATGTTACTACAAAAACCCCGAAAAATACAAACGATTTGACAACAAATTTTAATTTATAAAATAAATAATTTTATAAAAAAATAGTGCAACATAAAATAGTTAAAAAAACAAAATAAAAATATTTATAAAAATTAGTCTTACACCCAATTAAAATAAGCAATAAAATCAAACATTTGTTCGCTTTTTAATTTTCAAATTTTACTTTTACGTATGGACAATATTCAATAAGTTTTTAATATTTTTTTATAAATTTAATCATTTTTTTGTTAATTTTATAAAAAAACTAATTATTTGTTTAATTTTTTGAAAAATTATTTTATTTGCAATTATAAAAAAGCAAATTCAATTTATTATGTTTTTTTGCTTCGTTAACCTTCTTTTGAGTAATAACTTCATATTTTTTTATTATCAATTCATTGTTAAATCCAAATATATCTCTCATCGCAACTTTACCAATAAGCGACTTGCCTGTCAGTTCAATGCGGTATGGCACAATCTGTGATTGCTCATCGGTTATTTTGACTTTTTGTTCCGGCAAAAAAATAGTATCATCAAAATTAAATGGTTTTGTCTTTTGCTTTTTACCAAACAATACAATGGCAGATTCACCATTTACTGAAATGTTTTTTGGCAAAAAACAAATTTTATTTGTTGCTATGCCTATCACCCTGTTGTTATTTAGATAGACTTCTTTAACTTTTCCTAAAAAGTTTGCCAATTTATCGAAAACCATTTTGCCAATTGGAGAGGAAAAACCATAACCATCCACAAATAAAGGGTCCGTTTTAAGAAAAATCGCTTCTTCTCCATGAACAACTTCACTAGCATCGACCTTCATCTGAACCTCAGTTTCTTCATCTACGATAACTAATGAAACCAATTTTGAGCAATCTACAGAAAATTCTGTCGCTAGCACATACCCGAGTTTTTGACCATTCGTTTTATACACAGATTTAGAAATTATATTTGATAATTTTTTCATACTCTAAAATATTTACGAAAGAAAATTAATATGTTTTTTTCAAAAAAATAGTCAAAATACAACAAAAAAACATCTTTTTTATTAAAAAATATTATTTTTTTTATTTATTAAAATGTATTTTGTTTTGTTGACAAATTAAAAAAAACATATTAAAATATAAACATGAAAAAAATAAATAAAACAATGACTATTGAAAAAGTATTAAAAATGGATCAAAGCTTAGCGGACATCTTAATGGGTTTTGGTATGCATTGCATCTACTGCCCTATGAGTCTTATGGAAACCTTAGAAGAAGCTTCGGCCGTTCATGAAATCGATTGCGATTTTTTAGTTGAAAAACTAAATCAACATTTAAAAAATAAAAATGCCAAATGATTGGCATTTTTTAATTGTTTAGCATTTGTGAAATTTTTTGTTTAAGCTCCTCAATTCCGTTTTTTGTTTTAGCAGAAACATATATTTCATTTTCCGCCAAATCTCTTTTGCTTTCAATCAAATCACTTTTATTAAAAACTGTAAGCCTATTTTTTGTAGCACCAATATCATCAAGTACTTTGTTTGTAACGCTCATAGATTCTTCAAAATACAGCTCACTACCGTCTTTTGACGTAGCAGTAGGATCAACCACATGTAAAATCAAATCGGCCAATTTCGCTTCATCAAGTGTTGAAGCAAACGAATCAACAAGTTCGTGAGGCAGTTCTGAAATAAAACCAACCGTGTCTGTAACTACTACATTTTCTCCGTTTAGAAATATTTTTCTGCTAGTCGTGTCAAGTGTCGCAAAATATTTGTCCTCAACATAAATATTGTCTTTTGCTAATGCATTTAATAGCGAACTTTTCCCAGCATTTGTATAGCCAACAAGCGCAACTTTTTTAATACCGCTTTTTTCTCTCTCTCGACGACCAATTTGCCTTTGACTTTTAATTTTTAATATCTCTTTTTTTAATAAATCAATTTCTTTTTCTATACGTCTTCTATCAAGTTCTAACTTGGTTTCGCCTGGTCCTCGCATACCAACACCTGCCCCTCCATACTTGTTACTCGTTTCCTTGACCTGACGAAGTTTTGGTAAAAGATAAATGTTTTGCGCCAACTTCACCTGCAACTTTGCTTCATTAGTTTTAGCATGCAATGCGAAAATATCAAGTATTAATCCAACACGATCTAACACCCTTGTTGAAAAGGCATTTGAAAGGTTGAAAATTTGAGAGCCTGTGAGTTTATAGTCAACTATCACGACATCAACAGGATGATCTTTTAAAAAATTTTGTATTTCTATAATTTTACCGCTACCTATAACTGTGCCTTTATTAAATTCTTTTATGTTTTGAGAAAATGAGCCTATTACCTCTATACCGGTTGACTCTGCTAGCCTAATTATCTCATCTAATTTTCTATTTTTGCTTTCTTTGTTTTTAGTGATGACAACTACCACAAGAGCTCTCTGTTGCCTTTTTGCTGTCTCATACATAATTTTCTCCTATGGGGAAATTATACCAAATTTTCACCACTATTTGCAAGAATTTGGCCATTTAAAGTGGAAATTATTACATTTGACATCTCTCCATTTGAAGAATAAATCGAAAATAACCAATAGACTTGACTAAACCCACCAGATATGTTATCTAGTAATTTTAAATAACACTCGGCGTCAAAATCGTCGCCATCTCGAAGTTTATTTATTTTCTCGTTTAAATAGTTTGCTCCTATCTCAATCGCTTTTTCAGCGCTCACTGCAAAATCTTTAGATTTACAGGTCAAATCCGCCTCTTGTCCCAAATAAGAAACACAAATTGTTTCGTCACCATAAAGTTTTCTTTGTAAATCTGCCACATGAGTACCTGTTAAATAATTGTATTCTAACAAAACCCTTTGTTTCTCACCATCTATTGTAATTTCAAGATATTCATCATCTGCGTTATCCAAACGTGCAATGACAAGAGCAAAATCAAATTTGACATTGCTTTTGCCATCATATTTGTAAGGTTCTTCTCTATATCCCGAAACAACTGACATCGGCAAATTTTGATTTTCAGAAAAAAAATACACTTCACCATATTCTGACATATTTTCTTTAACCAGGCTAATATTATCTTTGCTTTCTATACAACCTGAAAGTGGCAACAAACATAATAAAAACATAATAGTAAAAATAGTTTTTTTCATAATCTCCTCCTATATAAAAATACGTTGTTAATTTTGCGAAAATATGATATAATTTGTCATATGAAAAATTTATTATATTATTATAAAAAAGCATTAAAAAGTGGTTTTGCTCTTGGGGCGTTCAATTTTTCGAATTTGGAAACATTGAAGGCAATCGCTTCTGCATGTGAAAAATCAAAAAGTCCAGCCATTATAGCCGTATCCGAAAGTGCGCTTAACTACATGGGCGATGAGTTTATCGTTGAAAATGTTAAAATTATAAAAAATCATTGTAAAGCTCCACTATTTTTGCATTTAGATCATGGCAAAAGCTTTGATGTATGCAAAAAGGCGGTCGATCTGGGCTTTGATTCAATAATGATTGATGCGAGTTCTTCGCCATTTGAAGAAAACGTCTCGCTGACAAAAAAAGTTTGCGATTATGCTCACAATAAAGGAATATTCGTTGAAGGCGAATTAGGACAACTTGCTGGGATTGAAGACAATGTGTCGGTTGAAGAAAATCATTTTACAAACCCACAAAAAGCCAAAGAGTTTGTTAAGCTGACAAATGTTGACTCGCTTGCTGTCGCAATAGGCACAAGTCATGGCGCATACAAATATCAAGGTGAAAGCAAACTACGTTTTGACATATTGGTTCAAATTGAAAAAAATTTACCTCGCTTTCCACTTGTTTTACATGGCGCCTCATCTGTAAACAAAGAATACGTTGACATTATAAATAACAATGGAGGCAATATTAAAAATGCCAAAGGCGTAAGTGAAGAACTGACAAAGATGGCTGTCCAAATGCATAATGTTGTAAAGATCAATATCGACACTGATTTACGTATGGCCTTCACCGCTGGGATAAGAAAATCCATGAATGAAAATCCTGAAAATTTTGATCAAAGAAAATATTGTCTTTTGGGTCAAAAATATGTTGAAGACGTCGTTTCGCACAAAATAAAATATTTACTAAATAGTGAAAATAAAATATAATTGACCTTATTGATTTAAAAACTTTTTAAATATACTAAATTTTGATAATTTAATTGTAATAAAAAAGATAATGCGTCGCATTATCTTTTTTTAAGATTTTTTTAATTTATCTATTTAAAATATCTTTAATTATATCTTTTGTTTCGGCCTCAATTTCTTTTTTTGTTTTTGTTGCTGATTTAACAGCCTGTTCGTCTAACACAGCGTCTGGATTTTTATCTCCCAACTGCTGTATCTCCTTTAACCGTTTGCCTATACCTAACAAGATTTTTAAATAAATATCAGTTGCCTTATCTCCTGTAGTAACATCTTTATCATATTTAATCGCTTCGTATAACTGCTTATAAACATCTTTTCTACTCGTGTTTTTAGTGTCAAAATCGTCCGGCAAAATACCTTCATATAATGCACTGACAATTCCTTTTTTGTAAGCAAGAGAAAGCTCAGGCAACAATTTTGAAAGTGCAGTTTCTGCAACTTTTTCTTTACCATTTCTAGTTTCTTTTTTGTTTTGATATCCCCTCAATTCCGTAAATATTATTTTGTTCACACTTTTTAAATAATCTTCAGATAATTTTTTACGGTTATATCTATGATTAAAATACTTAAAATTATCATCAAATTCTTTTCCTTCCCCAGCGCTAACAAACAATTTTCTAACCGAATTATATGCTTTTTGTTCAATAGTTTTGATGCTGTCTTTATCCATATTCCCCAAGCATTGAATAAGAGGAATAGTGAATATTTGTTCCATATTCTTCCTATTTTCGTCGTTTATACCACCGTTTTTGTTAATGTAGGAAAGCAAAATCAAGTTTGCATACAAAATTTCTGCAACTTCTTCAAAAGTATCAACAACTTTATCATGCTCGCCATCATTGATGATTTGTTGATCGAGAAACTCAAATGACGCCAAAATTTGTGCTTCATCGTTTGATTTCAACAAATTAAAAACTTCTTTGATATCACCTGTTTTTAATTTCTCGTCATCTGCAACATATAGATATCCAAGTTTGCCAGAATTGTCCACAATTGCCCAGCGATAATTTGAACCATCTTTTGCCCATCTAACAGGCAAATCTTGAAACTTCATGATCTTTTGTTGAACAAGCTGGTTAATTTTCATATCATAATAAAGACTGCCGACCGTTTCATATTTTTCTTCCTTATCTTCATCGCTCTTATCTTTGTTGTAATCATCTATAACTTCATTTAATTTTTCAATTCTCGTATTCGCCAGATCGACCGCCAAATCAACAATAGAAAAAGCTGTGCTGTTTTCAATGTCTTTGTCAATACTTTCATAAAGATATGGCAACAATTTTCTGGACAATTCAAGCGTAAAGTCTTTTTTGTTTTTTATGTCTTCTTTTTCGGTTAAAACTGGAAGCATTAAAAGAGAAGCAAGATATACAACAGGTTCTATTATCTTTTCTTCAATGTTTTTTTCTATTGCAATTTCATTGAGTTGATGTATGTTTGTAGCCAACAATATAGATGGGCCATGCATTTTAAAGCTCTTGCTCTTGTCGATATCACTAGCCTCTAATTTTAATTCGTCTCCTTCTACGCTAGCCTCTCCGTTTAAAAGTAGAAGATTGATGTATTTTTCATACGTTTTATTTGTTTCAATTTTAGTTTTCCAATAATCACTTTCATCGGCAAATGCACTATAAATTTTAAAGCCTTCCTCTTTTTTGCCTTTATATTTGTTGATACTATCAATTTTAGCAGTTATTAAATTTTCTGAAAACATGCCAGATGTCAAAATTTGCCATAAATCTTTCTTTATTTTGCCAAGTGATCTCGCAACAAAGTCAACAGCAATTGAGCCATCTTCTTTTATGGTCGTTTTTATTGAAGCATCTAAAAATGGGGAAAGAGCGTCCTGCCCATAATTTCTATTCTTAGCTTGTGACTGCGAGCAAAGAGATTTTAATGCTGTGTTTTTAACAGAAGCCATAGTTAAAGGTGAATAAGACCCTTTTTTTAATCCACCCTTTAAACCGGCAAAATGTTCATAAATAAATTCCGATATTGTCATTTCCCTCACCTTAAAAATTAATATATTTTTTTTGACGTTTTTATTATAACATATTTTGATAAGAAATTCAATACCTAATTTAAAAATTTATTTTAAAGTCACAAGTGCTTGTTTTGTCTCGCCGTTTCTAATATATTCAACTATAACAGCGTCTCCCTTTTCTAAACTCAAAACTGCTTCTTTTAAATCTAACAAATTTACAATCTTTTTACCTGCAACACTGATGATTAAATCGCCCTTGCATATTCCTGAATCAAGCGCTGGCGAATCGACATCAACAACGTAAACTCCATCATTGTCAAGCTTTTCTCCGTATGCTAAGGCAATATCGCTATCAAAGCCAAAAACACCTAAATAAGGAGATGAATAATTTTTGTTTTTCGAAAGTTTTTCAACAACTATTTTCCCTATTTCTATTGGTACAGCGAAACCTATTCCTTCCCCTTCGGTTGCTTTTAAAGTGTTGATGCCTATCACCTGACCATTACTATTAATCAGTGGGCCTCCCGAATTACCTGGGTTGATTGCCGCATCATGCTGAATCAAAGATTGCATAAAAGATGTTTCACCTGAAAAACTTTGATTTTCAAGAGTTCTATTGATTGCACTAACAATACCATGAGTGATTGTGTGTTTAAATTCCAATGTAAGAGGTGTCCCTAACGCATAAACCTGCTCACCAATAGCCGCGCCGTCAATATTGGTATCCAAATATGGTATCGCCCTTTCTGATTGTAAAACGGCCACATCAAGCCCTGCATCTGCCCACAACATCTTTGCTTGCCCTGTTGTTTTATCTGCATAATATAAGGTTATCTTTCCACCCCCTTCTACCACGTGATTGTTTGTGAGTATAAGACCGTCGCCACTGATGGCAAATCCACTTCCTATTGAATAACTATCTGGATAATCAACTGCTATTCCAACCACAGCAGCACGAGCATTTGACAACATCTCTCCTGCATCTACAAAATTTGATGTTGACAGCATACGCACTTGCATATCAACATTATCATCGGTTTGATTTGAACATGCAGAAACAAAAACTAACAAGAAAGAACAACAGATAGCCATAAAAAAACAAAACAACTTTTTCATTTTAACTCCTTTATGATCAGCTGTTTTGTTTAAAGTCTAAACATTGTGCCTATATCTATCGTTGCAACATCCATTTTAAAGTGTTCGCCCTCAATTATACCATACTCTTCTTTAAGAAAATTGGCTATGTAATTGTATGCTAGTGATGGAGAATTATTTTCTCTGCTTAAATGTGCTAACACAATCTGTCGTGTCCCCGTTGTTACTAATGCATGAATCATTAAAGCTGATTCTCTGTTCGACAAATGTCCATGCCCAGAAGAAATTCTGCGTTTTAATGCCGGAGGATATTTCATGTTTGCAACCAAAAGATCTTTGTCATAGTTTGCTTCAATATAAACGAGCTGACTTCCTTGAATACAATTTAGTATCCTTTCATTAGTATGCCCAACGTCAGTTAAAATACTTATCTTTTTTTCATTATTTTCAAAAACATATCCATAACAAGGGACGTCATGAGGGAGTTCAACTGCTTTAACTTGCAAATCTCTTAATCTAAAACCCTCTGTTTCATAAAACCTTCGATTTTTAGATGGGGTTTTTTTAAGCTTATAATTCATATTTTGCCACACATTACGATGTGCAAAGATAGGTATATCATATTTTGAAGAAAACGCATCAACACCTTTAATATGATCATTATGCTCGTGCGTTACCAAAATAACATCAATTTGTGAGGGCTTCACCCCTATCACTGACAAGCGTTTCTCTGCTTCTCCACAACAAAGGCCTATGTCAACTAAAAGTTTGACATTTTCACTTTCCAAGTAAGTCATGTTTCCATCGCTACCAGATGATAAATTAATAATTCGCATGAAGATATTTTATCACTTCCCGACTAAAATTGCAAGTATGCAGGACGGCATAAGCACTTTTTTAAAAAAAGTGCCAACGCTACTATTGTAGCGTTGTCTCCACTTTAGGTGGAGACGATGCCGTCACTGTTTTAACATCTTCTTTAAAAATTGACCTGTATAAGATTTTTCATTCTTTGCAACTTCTTCAGGCGAGCCTTCGGCAACCAATGTTCCTCCGCCATCTCCCCCTTCTGGACCAAGATCCAAAATATAATCTGCAGACTTAATAACATCAAGATTATGCTCTATCACCAACACACTGTTTCCATTTTCAACTAGCCTGTTTAATATTGCAATCAATTTTTTTACATCATACATATGCAAACCGGTTGTTGGTTCATCTAATATATAAAAAGTTTTGCCAGTTTCTCTTTTAGAAAGTTCCGTGGCTAATTTTACCCTCTGTGCTTCTCCGCCTGAAAGTGTTGTAGCTGGTTGCCCCAATTTTATATAGGATAATCCTACATCAAAAAGCGCCTGTAATTTGTTTTTGATAGTAGGTATGCTTTGAAAAAATTCAAGAGCCTCCTCGACTGTCATATCCAACACTTCGGTAATCGTCTTGCCTTTATATTTCACTTCCAATGTTTCACGGTTGTATCTTTTGCCTTTGCACACTTCACATGGCACATTTATATCAGGCAAAAAATACATTTCTATCTCTTTTACACCTGCGCCATCGCAAGCTTCACATCTACCACCTCGCACGTTAAAAGAAAATCTACTAGCAGAATATCCTCTCTCTTTTGCCTCTTTTGTTGAAGCAAAAAGCTCTCTAATTGGAGTAAATAATCCCGTATAAGTCGCAGGATTACTACGAGGAGTTCTACCGATAGGTGCTTGATCAATGCAAATGACTTTGTCAAGTTGCTCAAAACCCTCAATTTTTTCTACTTTTCCTTGCTCAACCCTACTTCCATTCAATTTCGAAGCTAAATAAGGATATACCACCCCATTGACCAGGCTGGATTTTCCACTACCCGAAACACCGGTAACTGCACACATCACACCAAGTGGAATGTTTACGTTCATTTTTTTTAAGTTGTTTTCCTCTGCTCCAAAAACTTTTAAATATCCATTCGGTTTTTTTCTAATAGAAGGAATTTCAATCT
>CALVOH010000002.1 GCA_944350225.1 uncultured Clostridia bacterium
ACTCTCATCATAGTTTTTGCATGGTGATAACTTGTCTTTTAATTCTAGACATAATCTTTCTGCCGTTTTTTTGCCAAGGCCTTTAATCGATGAAAGTGAGCGAACATCTTCTTTTATTATTGCTACTATTAAATCTGACAATGGCATGCCAGAAAGCACACTCAATGCTAATTTTGGGCCAATTCCAGAAACCTCTATTAAACGTAAAAATAAAGTCTTTTCTTCAATCGATGAAAATCCATATAGAGAAACGTCGTCTTCTCTTACAGTCATATGTGTTAAAATTTTTACTGTTTCACCACGGTTTGGCAACGCTTGAAATGTGGTTTTGGATATGAAAAGGCTAAATCCTATGCCATTTACATCAATGGTAAGCGTATCTTCCTTTTTTTCTTCAATTATACCAACAAGAAAAGCAATCATATTTTCTCCTTTAAACTTTATTTAAGTTAAGTCGTGGGCTTGTTTGAGCATGAGTCAAAGCAACTGCCAAAGCATCAGCTGCGTCATCTGGTTTTGGGATTTCTTTAAGGCCCAATATACTTTTAACCATAAATTGAACTTGTTTCTTTTCTGCTCTACCCTGACCTGTTAGTGCTTGCTTAATTTGCATTGGAGTGTATTCAAATATGTTTTCACAATATTTTTGTGCAGTTAAAAGTATAACACCTCTTGCCTCTGCCACGGGAATTATGGTCTTTTGGTTTTTAAAATAAAAAAGCTCTTCTATTGCCACAGCATCTGGTTTGTATAAATTAAATAGTGAGATCAAAGCGCTTTCGATATTTTTTAACCTAATTGAAATGGAGTCTTCTTTTGGGGTTGTGATAACTCCATAATCAATCACTTTATTGTCTTTTGTCGTGTCGATTATTCCATAACCTATAATAGCATAACCAGGGTCAATACCAAGAACTTTCATAACAAAAGTATAATATATTAAGTAAAAAAAAGTCAAATAAAAAACAAATTGTTGTGCTTTTTGTAGAATAATTTTTATAAAGGAGTGCAATTTGATTTGACCATAAAAAGGTTTGTGCGTTACACAAAATCACGAACATATAAATGCATAAAATATAAAAAAACTTGTTAAATAAAACAAGTTCTTTTAATTATTCTTCATCTGGTAGATTTACGTTGTGATATACTTCTTGAACATCGTCTAAATCATTTAATATATCGAGCATTTTTTGGAACGAAACAAGTTTTGCCTGATCTAAATCAACATAAAGATCTGGCACTAGTTGTGATTCTGCTAACACGATGTTGTATCCCTTATCTTCAAGATTTTGTTTGATTTGTGTAACTTCATTCGGTTCGGTTATTATTTCAATTTCATCATCCTCTTCGACGACGTCTTTTGCTCCAAATTCTAAAGCGTCCATCATTAAGCTGTCGCAGTCTAGCCCTTCTTCACGAGGAACGATTATAATGCCTTTTCTTTGAAATAAGTAACTTACGCAACCGTTTGATCCTAAACTTCCTCCATGTTTGTCAAAAGCATGTCTAACATCACCGGCCGTCCTGTTTTTGTTGTCTGTAAGACATTCTACTATAACGGCGGAGCCACCTATTCCGTATCCTTCATAGACGATCGATTCATAATTGACCGACCCAAGCTCGCCGGATGCTTTTTTTATGCTTCTTTCTATGTTGTCATTTGGCATATTGTTTTGCTTTGCTTTCGAAATAACATCTCTAAGTTTTGCATTTGTTGTAGGATCAGGACCACCAGATTTTACTGCAACTGCTAGTTCGCGACCTATTTTAGTGAATATTTTGCTTCTCGCGGCATCCATTTTGCCTTTTGTGGCTTGAATGTTATGCCATTTTGAATGTCCTGACATTTGTTTTCCTCCTATTTATTTTTAGTTAGTTCAAACATGATTATAGAACCACTGACTCCTGCATTTAAACTCTCTATTTTGCTGTTCATTGGAATTGCAACAGAGTCTTTACATATGCTTTTTAATTGCTCGCTAACACCGTTACCCTCGTTTCCTACTACTATACCGACAGGTTTTGTTGTTGAATATGAAAATATGTTTTTGCCTTGCATATCAGCATAAATTAAATTTAATTTTTCCTTTATTGCAAAATTGCAAAAGTCCTTTCTATCCATAGAGTGAATAGGAATGTTAAATATTGCACCTGCTGAACTTCTAATAAGTTTTGGATTTGTTGGTTTTACACCGGACAAAATAAAAACTCTTTCCATGCCACTTGCAATCGCACTTCTAATAAGAGTTCCAACGTTTCCAGGGTCTTGTAAACCATCTAAAACTAAAAAATGGTTTTTAGGTTTTTTTAAGCTATCTTGTGTGTATTCAACCACAACACACACATCTTGTGGTGTTTTAACGTCTGCAAGTTCTTTTAATAGAGATTCATCTGCTAGATATGTTTCGCAATCAAAATCAGCCTGATCATATTTTTTTGTTATTAACGCCAATTTCGGTTTTACACCACTGCTTATTGCATCTTTGATTATTTTATAGTTATCTAAAAAAAGCAAAAAATCATTCTCTCTTTTTTGCTTTTTTAAATTCTTGACAAGTGTTTTGCTTGCCTTTTGCATAATTAAGCTTTTACCTCGTTGACAAGAGCTGTGAAAGCGGCAGGATCCTTAACTGCGATGTCAGCAAGCACCTTTCTGTTTAGGTCAATGTTTTTTGATTTTAACCCAGCTATAAATTTGCTGTATGAAATGTCATTAAGTCTGCAAGCAGCATTAATTCTTGTGATCCAAAGGCTACGGAAATCTCTTTTCTTTTGACGACGGCCAATGTAAGCATACATTCCGCTCTTCATTACCTGTTCGCGTGCTACTCTGTAAAGTTTAGATTTTGCTCCACGATAACCTTTTGCTTGCTTTAAGATTTTTCTTCTTTTCTTTAATGCGTTTACGCTTCTTTTAATTCTCATCTAACACCTCTCTTATTTTCCAAGTAAAGTTTTGATATTGTCTGCGTTTTTGCCTGCAATATATGAACCTTTTCTCAATTTTCTTTTTCTTGCTTGTGATTTTGTTGTTAAAAAGTGCCCTTTTGTTGGTCTAGCATATTTAACCTTTCCTGTTGCTGTAAGTTTAAAGCGCTTTTTAGCACCACTATGTGTTTTTTGTTTTGGCATAATACTTTCTCCTTTTATTTGTTATTTTGTGGATTTACAACGGCTATAATATTTTTTCCATTGACTTCTGGCTCTTTATCGCAAGTGCCATAACCAGCGAGTTTAGCTATAAAATTTTTTACAACATCAACGCAGGTCTTTGTGTATGCTTGTTGTCTGCCTCGCATACGTAAAGTGATTTTAACCTTGTTGCCATCTGTTAAAAACTTTATGGCGTTTGTTACGCGGTATGCAATATCATGATCACTGATAGTCATTGAAAGCTGGATTTCTTTAATCTCAATAGTCTTTTGATTTTTACGCATTTCCTTTTCTTTTTTAATGCTGTCAAATTTGTATTTTCCGTAATCCATGAGTTTGCATACGGCCGGTTTTGTTCCTCCGTTCATTAACACGAGGTCAAGACCTTTTTCATCTGCGATAGATTGTGCTGATGAGAGCGACATAACTCCAAGTTGAGCGCCGTCATCTCCTATTAATCTTACTTCATCAGCTGTAATTTGCTCGTTTATTAACAATTCTTTAAAAATAGTCGTGTTCTCCTTTTATAAAAAAATTGGCAGAACGCAAAAGCTCCACCAAAACAACTCTATTTTATAAGCACAATTGATATGCTTGTAAAGTTTTATAACACGGTCCAAATCTAACAATAGTTTGACCGGTGAGAAGTGGTCTTCTGCTTTCGTCTTGTTTATAATATCACAACTGTTATTTTATTGTCAAGCATTTTTTTACTTTTTTTATAAATTAAATTATTTTATCTTAATTACAAAAAGTCTTTCTATAAGTCTTCCAATCTTTAATATGATATGGTTTGCATTCTTTATTGCCCTTCCTTTCATAATAGCTTTAAAAAATATTATCAAACCAGCAATTAAGGAACTCACCATCGTTGAAATAAGGACTGTTATGCTAGGAGAAGATATATTTTTTGATAAAGTCATTATTATACACGCTCCCCCTGCTCCACTTAATATGCCACATATGTCACCAACTACGTCTGCACAAAAAGAGCATACCTTTTCAGAATTTTGACAAAGTTTTTGAGCGACTTGCGCTCCCGGTTGTTTTTCTCGTATGAGCTTTAAAAAATATTCTTCTTCACAACTTGTTACTGCTATGCCTATCATATCAAAAATGACACTTATCGCAATAAACAACAAAATCAATATAGTAGCGACGACAACACCCAACGTGCTTAAAATGGATTGACTTATTATAGAAAAAATACTAGAAAGGCATACTGAAACGACAAACATCTTTATCGCCCAGCGATAACGTTTAATTTCAACACTTTGTATTTTTGCGTTTTTGTTTTTGTTTTTCACAAAAATAATATATTTTTAATTTTAAGTTAATATGAAAACACTAAGTTTTTAAGTAAAAATTAACATCAGTAGATGTTATTAAAATATGTTATATAGCATTTTTTAAAGTTTAATCTTAAATAAAAAGTAAAATACAAACTTCTTAAATTTAAAAACTCACATAAATAATTTATTATTAATATTGCTATATTTTTGATTTGTTATTATTTTAAAAAAATAAAACAGATATATTATGAAAATATAAAGGCTATTGTTTTATGGTTTTATAAAACAACTATTATGTTATGTTTTTATAACATAATAGTTGTTTATATTGTGTATTCATTATTTTAATAAACTATAATCTCATCTAATTTTTTTGATAAGTTTTGTTCACTTACAAAAAACTTTTCACCTGTTGACCTAATACTGATTTCAATATTTCCGTTTTCTATTGTCTTTGGACTGATCACAATGCGGACAGGTATGCCCATAAGTTCGCTGTCAGTCAGTTTTGTTCCGGCTGATGCTACTCTGTCATCATACAACACTTCAAAATTTTCTGCTTGTAGTCTTGAATATAACTTTTCTGCTTGTGCCCGCACATTTTCATCGTCTAGGCGAAGTGGACAAAGGTAAATATGCCATGGAGCTATTGCCATTGGCCAGCATAAGCCTTTTTCATCGCTACTTTCTTCTGCTATGCTCGCAAGACATCTGCCTACACCTATTCCATAGCATCCCATAATAGGATTTATTGTAGAGCCATCTGGTAGTGAAACCGTCAATCCCATCTGTTTTGTATAACGTGTGCCTAATTGGAAGATGTTTCCTATTTCGATGCCCCGTTTTACTAAAAGTTTGTTTCCACACACTGGGCATTTTTCACCCTCTTTGACTTTTGAAATATCCACGTATTTCTCAGGTCTAACGTCTCTCGTCATACTCACGCCTATAAAATGATAACCTTCCTTATTAGCACCTGTCACAAAGCTTTCTAATCCTTCTAGTGACTTATCATAATAGATTTCTGCATTTTCAATGTTCAAATTTATGCAACCTATATTGCCCTTAACAAGTCCACTTTCTGTTAAATCTTTTATTGCTATATCTGCACCGACGATCGCTTTTAGTTTTGCTTCGTTGACTTCTTTATCACCTCGCAAAAAAGCGATAACAACTCTTTCGCTGTCGCCTATAACGGCATAACAAACTGCCTTTGCTATTTGATTTGGAGTTTTGTTTAGGTTTGAGCAAACTTCATCGATAGTCTTTGCTTCGCCTGTGAACACTTCGGTTTTTACTCCAAAGATATGTTCGTTTTCTTCTGGAATTGAACAAGCGACGTCAACGTTTGAGGCTGTATCACAATGAGGGCAAACTATTATTGTGTCTTCTCCTATATCTGTTAAAAGTTGGAACTCGTCAGCGACTTTTCCGCCCATCATGCCTGAGTCAGAATGAACTGATATGACCTTTTTCATGCCCATACGATTAAATATTTTAAAATAGGAGTCATAGACTTTTTTGTAATACTGCTCTAAATCGGCTTGATTTTCATGAAAGGAATAAGCATCTTTCATTGTGAATTCTTTCACCCTTATAAGTCCAGCCCTAGGGCGTGCTTCATCGCGATATTTTGTTTGAATTTGATAAATCATAAATGGCAGTTGGTCATAACTTTTTAAACTGCCTAAAACTGAATGCACTGCAGCTTCTTCATGAGTCATTCCAAGCACCATATCATGCCCTGTTCTGTCTTTAAAACGCAATAACTCCTCAGCTATTGAAGAATATCTTCCTGAAAGATCCCAGAGTTCTCTTGGCATAACAACTGGAAACAGACATTCTTGGCCATCGAGTGCGTCCATCTCCTCTCGTATGATTTCTTGTAATTTTAAATTTATTCTTTGTGCCGGAGGAAGCAAAGTGTAGATGCCGTTTGAAACTTGCTTTATGTAACCAGCACGAATAAGGTAAGCATGACTTTTTGATGTTACATTGTTTGGAGAATCTTTCAATCTTTCTCCTATAAGTTTGGATAATTTCATTCTTCCTCCTCTATTTTTAAGCCGTCGATTGTGTTTTTTATTGTAAGCATTTTGCCTTTTACGACTTTAAGATGTTCATAACATATTTTGATTAATTCAGCACCATCTTCAAAAAGTTTTGACGCTTGTTCAAGGGTTATATTTTGCGCTGAAAGTTTTTCAGTGATTTCGTTTAATTTTTTAATAGCATCTTCATAGCTTAATTTTTCAGACATCTTTCACCTCTTCTGGTTTGGCAATTACTTTTCCATCATAGAACAATATATCTAGCTTTGATGATAACACAATATCTTTTGCCTTGTCAACAACTTTGCCATTTTGTTCGACTTTTGCAAATCCACGTTTTAAAATAGCCTTTGGATCAAGCCCTTCTAGCGTTTTATCTAAAAGCCCAAGTTCGTATTCTCTATCTCGTAAAAGCATATCGAGGTCTTTGATAAAGTTTTCTTTTGATGATTGCAATTTTGATATTAAATCAAACACTACTCTTTCACTATTGTTTTTAAAAGAATAAAGGGCATTTTCAAATTGTAATTTTCTTTTGCTTGTTTCTTCTGTTAAAATTTCGGCAGCAGCCGATGGAGTGGGCGCTCTTAAATCACTGACAAAATCGATAATAGTGAAGTCGGTTTCATGCCCTACTGCTGATATAATCGGTTTTTCGCAAGCGAATGTCGCTCTTGCCACGCGCTCTGTGTTATATGCACTCAAATCTTCCATTGAGCCTCCGCCTCTTGCGACCACGATAACGTCTATTTTGTCAAAATTGGACAAATCTTCGATCGCTTTGGCGATTTCCTCATCTGCATTTTTACCTTGAACTTTTGTTGGATAGATGGCGATGTTTACCGATGGATCTCGACGAGAGCAAACACTATAAATGTCGTGTATGACAGCACCATCTTTTGACGTGATAACTCCAATGGTCTTAACGTTTTTCGGTATTTGCTTTTTTTTGTTTGAGTCAAATAGTCCCTCTTTTTCTAATTTATCTTTCATAAGCAAAAATTGCATATAAAGCTCGCCTTGACCAAATTTTTCTGCCTTGTTGACAACAAAAGAAAGCCTTCCACCTTTAACGTAATAATTTGGAGAGCCTGTCACGGTTATTTTATTACCTTCTTCCAATATGTCAAAAAGCTCACTGATAAAAGAGACACAACTAATTGCACTTGTTTCGTCTTTTAGCGAAAAATAAATTGCATTGCGAGTTTTAGATATGCCAAAAACTTCTCCAACAATTTTTATGTTATGGAGAAGTTCTTCTGCATCAAAAATTTGTTTTATATAAGTGTTGTATTGTGTTACTGTTAGTGTGCTAAGTGGCATTTAATTCTCCTTTAATGAACTGCTTAGCACACCATTAATAAAACGTGGAGAGTCATTTGTTGAATAGATTTTTGCTATTTCGACTACCTCGTTTATTACGACTGGGGCTGGAACTTTTAAGTAATTGATTTCTGTTAATGCTTCACAAAGTAATGCAAGATCAATTCTATGAACCCTATCTAAAGAATAGTCAACTAACAATTTTTCTATTTTTTCTTCAATTTCTTTTTTGTTTTTTGAATATGCAGAAAAAATTTGTTGAGCAAAATCTTTGTCTTTTTCATTTAATTCTGCCAACAATTCTTCATCATCTGGATCTTCTGTAAAAAATCTTTCAAAGATCATTTTAAAGGCTTGAATTCGCGAATCGCGCCTCATCTTAAACCCCGTTGTCAATTCTATCGCATATAACGTCCATAATGTGAACGTTTATATTTGAGGTTTTTATTTCAACCATACTTGAAAGATTGTTTCTTACATTTTCTTGAATTTTAAATGCTAGTTCTGGTGCGCTTTCCCCGATATATACATCGACATAGACGTCAACCTTTACTGATCCATTTGCGTCAAAGCGAACGACAACCCCTTCACCATCTTCATCTTTAAAAAGTCGTTTAAACCACGAAGCTTTGCTTTTAGAAAGTCTTGCAACTCCTTTGATTTCTTTTGTTGCAAGGCTAACTATTGATGACAAAATAGCTTTGTCGCAAGTTATCTTTCCACCTTCACCATAAAGTTTTGTGTCTGCCATAATTATCTCCTAACTTATGAGATTATTATAACACATTAAATGACAATTTCAAACTATATAACTGGGATAACATCAATATTTTCTAATCCAAGACCGAGATAACTTTCTGCGATCTCTACTATTTGAGCATTTTGAGCATCTGTCATTGTTGCTGAATCGATCATAATCGTTACTTTTGTTGGAGCTATTGCGATAACACAATCATCAAAACCTAATCCCTTAATAAGTCCTTCTACCTTCAATTCTGTGTCCATCTGTGCTATTAAAGCTTCTTTTGCTGTTGTTGCGCTTGCGATTTCCTCAGCCGATGCTGTTTCGCTACTTGCTATTGCTTCGTAATATAAAAGCATTTGATCTCTTTGCGTTTCCCTATCTTGTCTATAGGCAGCAAAATATGATGTTGTGACTGTTGAACTAACAGGAGTGTCGTCTACTGAATTGTTTAAAGCTATGTTTAGGTAGCCTGTTACTCCTAAAAGTACTATCATAACTGCGACTATAATAATCTTTGTTCTTTTTTTCATTTTATACTCCTTTTAAGAACGTGCTAAAATAATTATGTTGTCGTTTGAAACTTCAACAGCTGAATTTATTGCGTTTAATAGGTTGAGTTTTACTGTTATATCATCTGCACCACTTGCTGTGACCAACACGCCTTTTATAGTTGGGAATATCTCTTGAGTAAGCACCGGTTCGCCATTTACAAGCACAACTGAAGTTGTTGTTTGTGTGCCAGAGGAAGTTTCTTTTACGCTTTCTTCGGTGGCGTAAACGTATTCAAACCCGTTTTCAAGTGTGATAGCAACGCTCACCTGCCCAGCGCCTTTCACCGTTGAAAGAAGATTTTCAAGCTTATTTTCTAGCGAAGAGGCATATTGCTCAGCTGACGATGTTACTGTCGGTTGCTTTTCAGTTTGCTCGTTTGACGAACCTTGAAAAGAGAAGTAAATTACAAGTAGAATTACAGCAAACAAGATGGCCAGTCCTATTTGCACTTTCCTATTTGTTTTTAACACTGAAACAAGTTTTTCAAATTTTTCTGAAAACTTATCTTTCAAAGTGCACCTTCCTTTCTTCGACGTTCGCATAAGAGACGATAAGCTTTAAAATCTCCTTTTCGATGTCTATAATATTTGTATGTTCGGCTTTGTCCATTATGACTAAATTTGAAAGTTCGACATATATCGCTTCGATAACAAAAGATGTTGAATAATTATTGCATGAAACGTTTACTTGCACGTTGTCGTATCCGGCTTCGTTTATTGCATTTACCAAATCTTCTTGTAGGGCTTCTGTTTTATAGACATTAAGTTGAAAAAGATAATCTTCTTGTAACGTAAACTCTTCTTGTGAAATAATCTGTGAGTAATCAAATTTTTTTCCAACAAGTGCAGGTAAAGGTGCGACTATTACAAACACGACTAAAAATGAAAAGATTGATCTAATATATTTATTAATTGATCCCTCTGGTAAAATAAGCTCGACAATAACTGAGATTATGACTATTCCTGCGATTGACAATATCCAACTAGATACGGAAGAAAACATTTTGCCCTCCTATAACAAATTTGCACTACACATTACTAAGCCCGTTAAAAGAGTGTACATAAATGAAACTGCAACTAAAATGGAAATTAACAAACTCATGTTTTTTGATAGAGTGCTAACAAATGATGCTATTTTTCCATCACCTAGTGGCTCAATAATACCAGCCATAAGTTTTAAAGCTAACATAAAAATGACTAGTTCTAAAATTGGAGAAAGAATTGTGCCAGCTAAAAGTAATAGCCCTGTTGCTCCTATAGCGTTTTTTATTAAACTTGAAGAAGCAAGTAAAATATAAAAACCATCGGATATATAAGAGCCAATAAGTGGCACATAACTTTTTATGGCAAACTTTGCAGTTTTAATAGATAGTCCATCTATGGCTCCTGCCGTTATTCCCTGAATTGAAGCAAAACCAATAAAAACTGTAAATATAATTCCTACAATCCATTTAAAGAGTGAGTGTATAAATGAAATAAGCTTGTCAAGTTTTACATTGTTCGAAAGATTTGATACAAGTGCTAGAACTGTTGAAATTAAAAACAAAGGTAAAAGAATTAATGTAAATATGTTTACTATAAAGCTTGATAATAGAGCCATGGCAGGTTGATACACTGAAACAGAAACGGAGCCTCCTACGGCAGTTAACATGGTCAACAGAATTGGAAAAACTGCGTCCATTTGAGATTTAATCGAGTTTAGTGTGTTTGAAGTTAAAGTGATCATTCGCATGACGATCGTAAAAATTAAAATTATCACAACACCGTATGTTACAAAATGAATGACCGAACCGATAGATTTTTTCCCTAAATTAGGCTTTAAGTTTTGTATCATGCCACCTAAAATAGAGACAGCAACTATGGTCGCAATTAGTGGCAAAAAATTTAATATACCATCAAAAACTAGATTAAATATAGCTTCCAAAACTGAAGAAGAATCATCTGCGAAGTCTCCATTTATGATTGAAACAAGCTTGTCCAAAAAACTCATATCACCAAAAAGTTTTGATGCATTTTCTGAGTCTTGTAAAATTTCTTCCAATTCAGAAAGGTCTAAATCGCCCAGTTGGTCATTTATTGATTGGTCAAGCTCCTCCTGAATTGAACTATCATCTGTCGTAGCATAGGTGGTTGAATTAGGCGTATTTAAAAAGGCGGAGGTCAAAATTGCTGGTGTAAGCAATAAGATAAAAATTATAAATAGAACTTTTATTTTTCTCATGTTGGCAACAACTCCAATACTATGTTTATGATGCTTGTTACGATTGGTATTGCCATGATAAGAATCACTATCTTTCCACCCAACAGTATTTTTTCGCCAAGCCCACTACTACCTGCGTCTGCACATAGACTAGCAGAAAATTCTGCCAAATAACCTACGCCTATAATCTTAAAGACCAATGCTAAAAGGTTGCTATTTACACCTGTTCTATCTGCAATTGAAGTTATTAATGAAATTGCGCTAGTTACTGATGACAAAATCATCACTAAAATTATTACACCGCCAACAAGTGAAATTATCATAGCAAAATCAGCACGCACAGGTTTTAAAATTAACACTGCGATGCATGTTACTAGTCCTACTCCAATTATTTTGAAGATGAGTTCCACTTGTTTTACGCTCCTAATTTTAAAAATCAACCAAAATCAAACATCGTCTTTATAGTTCCAAACAAATCACCTATTAAGGACAGCACCATTACTAAAACGATAACAAGTCCTGCAAGCGTTGCCAAAGTGCCAATTTCATCTTTACCTGTTTGTTTTAAAATCTGAGTTACAACCGCAGTTAAAATTCCAATAGCAGCGATTTTAAAAATTATTTCAACCCCCATATAACAATGCCCCCTCTACAACATTATTACTATTAAAAACAATCCGGCCACGATGCCCAATTTAAAACATAACGAGCCATATTTTTTGTTTTCGGTTGAGCATTTTGTAAGCGAGTCGTCAAATCGTTTTGAAAAGTTTGCTATCTCTTTGCTTTGTCCTAACACGTCGCTTCGACCTAAGGACTTAAAAAACAAAAATATAGTCTCTTTTTCATCGGTCTTTAAAAATGATATATTCTTAAAAAGTTCAGCTTGTTTTAATTCCAAATTACCTGAAAGATAAGCTAGAAAATTTTTATCTAACCCAAACAGATACTTTTTGTTTTTCTCATCCATATCTTCAATAAGTTTTTTTAAACGTTCTCTTGAAAAATTTATTTCTACATCAAGTTTTTGAGCAAACATTATAAGTGAGGAATAAAAATTTTGACGTCTTTTATATTTGAGCGAAAAAAAGTATCCAACACCTACACAAAATGTAAACATGATAGCCATAAAAACCCATTTCATAATTTCCTCCCTATTTACCATCGCATTATGCGAGAAAGATTTTCATCAAAGACACCTTCTAGTGTTCCGGGGCCTTCGCGCATGGACAGTAAAATAAACCTTTTAAATATTTTTTCTTCCAACAATTCTTTAAAAGCCGGCTTGCGTGCAAAAGATTCGATGCTATCGGAATGAACCGATGCTATAATTTTTACGCCAGAATTAGAAGCATATTTTACAGCTTCAATATCTTCCCACTCTCCTAATTCATCGGTGATGATTACGTTTGGTGCGAGTGACCTTATTCCGTTTTCAAAACCTAATTTTTTACTAGAAAAGCTGATTATGTCAGAAAAAATGCCTAACCCTTTTCCTATATTTAATTCGCCCCTTTCATCTAGCACTAAAATATTGTAAGCGAGATTTCTTTCGGATAATTGCCAAACAAAATCTCGCAAAAATGTTGTTTTGCCCGCACCAGGTGGAGAAATGATCAATGAATTGAGTATGCCGGTGTCCTTTACGATGGTTGAAAAAACTTTAAGAGAACAATTTCTAATCTCATGTGGAATTCTAATATTCACAGATGAAAACGATGTCATCGTCTTTAAAATACCATTTTCTTCAACAACGTTTCCTGCTAGCCCAATTCGAACACCTTCACTTGTAACTATATATCCCTTTTTTATCTGTTCGTTTACTGAATATATTGAACATTCGCTTGCCCTGAAAACTATCTCCTCGATCATAGAACGCGAGCAAAATATGGCTTTGTTTAACTCTTTGCAAGCACCAAAATCACTTAAAAAGAATTTTTGTCCATAGCTAGACAATAGCACAGGCTTGTCTGTTCTAAGCCTGATTTCGTTAAGCCTTGAAAATCCAACTTTGTTTGCAAGTGGAATATATATTTGTTCTGGCAGTATACCTTCTAGCATTTTGCCTCCTAGAAATATATATGCCTGTCCTTTTTTTGTATATGAAAAGCAAACATGCAAATTTTGTCAAAAAGTTTTTATTATTATTTTTTTAAATTTTTTGTCAACATAATAAAAAAGCTATTATGTTATGTTTTCATAACATAATAGCTTATAGTAAATATAGAATACAATTAGAAAATATAATTCACGATAAATAGATTTTATTAATAATAGATTTTAATTTTTGCAACGTTCCATATAAGATCCGTCACGAGTGTCAATTCTAACTCTATCACCCTGGTTTACAAATAGTGGAACGCTTATTACATAGCCGGTTTCAAGTTTTGCAGGTTTTGATGCTGATTTTGATGTGTCACCTTGAACAGCAGGTTCGCAATCAACAATCTCTAATTCAACAAATGTTGGTGGATAAACTGCAAATGGTGTCCCCTTATAAAAATACATCGTAGTGTTCATATTCTCTACAATGAAGTTTAATGCATCAGCGACTGCTTCTTTGTTCAGTGGAATTTGATCAAATGTTGTTGTGTCCATGAAATAATATAACTCGCCATCATTGTAAAGATAAGTCATCTCTTTTTTCTCAATAACTGCTGATTGAAATTTGTCAGATGGATTAAAAGTGTCTTCCTTTACCTGCCCTGTCATAACGTTTTTAATTTTTGCTCTTACAAATGGAGAACCTTTGCCTGGTTTTACGTGTAAAAAATCTATTACAGTGTAAACTGCTCCGTCCATTTCAAATGTTGTTCCTTTTCTAAATTCGCCTGCTGTAACCATTGTTTTCTCCTTTATTTCTGTTAAATATTTATTATGTCGGCGCAATATGAATGCGCAAAAATCTTACTGTAATATTGTATCACGATTTTTAATTGTTGCCAAGTAATTTAATGTAATTTTTTTTCATTTCGAATGCATCCTCTGCCATATGTCCTGAAGATTCGCAAATTATGTGTGGTGTTAAATTTAATTCTATTATAGCTTCTGCTAAAGGCTCAAAATTTGGACCGTATTTGTCATCATCAAAATTTAAATGTTTTATTTCACCCTTTTCACCATATTGTATTTTTGAAAAATGAATGTGACAAATTTGTGTTCGTTTTTTTCCTATAAGCTCAATAGACCTATTAAAAATCTTTAAGTAATCTTCTTTTGTTTTTAGTGAACCCTGTGTCAAAGCGTTGATATGGCCAAAATCGAAGGTTGGCAACAGATGTTCGTTCTGCGCACAAATTTGTAATACTTCTTCATATGTTCCAATTTGTTTCGATTTACCCATCGTTTCTGGACAAAGATATATTCCATTTAACAAGCCCTGTTGTTCAAGGTTATTTGCTAGTTCTCCTATTCTGTTTTTTGTAAGTAAAAAAGCTTCTTCCCTTTCCAGATCCCCGGTTGACCCAGGGTGAAAAATCAATCTCGTTGCTCCAAATGCTTTTAAAAATTTTATCCCTGTTTTTATGTATCCATATGTTTTCCCAAGTAGGTCGTCATCTAATGATGCAAAATTTACAAAATATGGTGCATGTAAAGATACTTCAATGCCATTTTTTTTAAATTCTTCTCCTAATTTTTGGGCCGTTTCGATGGTCATTCTATATCCTCGACCAAATGAATATTCATAGATGTCAAGGTTTTTGTTTTTTAGCCATTTTCCTGCTTGCAATGTGCTTTCATTGCCTTCCAAGTAAAAGGACTCACTGTTTCCCGAAGGGCCGAACAAAGCTTTCATAATGAAACTCCTAGTTTAATCTTAATTCTAATTTTAAATTATTGTTTTCAACATTGCCAATACCTAAAAATGCTTCATCATACAGTTTGTATTTGCCGTCTTTAAGATTTATTTTGATTAAAGCGCCATTTAACAATTTTAGACTATCTTTAAGATCTAAATTAATTGTCGGGTAATCAAATAGAACGTCGGGTTTGATAATTTTGTATTTGCCATT
This sequence comes from uncultured Clostridia bacterium, assembly GCA_944350225.1. Lineage (GTDB taxonomy): Bacteria > Bacillota > Clostridia > Christensenellales > UBA1242 > Caccovivens. The sequence continues at coordinate 15,329 of CALVOH010000002.1, forward strand.
TTTAATCTCTTCGAGCGTAAAAGCATCTTTTAATAGAAAAGCACCACATCTTGTCCTTATAATGTCGTAGCATACGGCATATGTTGAAAAATCATTTGCCAAATCACGCGCTATTGCTCGAATATAAGTGCCCGAAGAACAGCTTATTTCTAATTCAAAAAAGTTTGCGTTTAATTGTCTAAGCAATTTGATGTCATAAACTTTTATTTTTTTAGGTGGCAGTAAAATGTCTTCGCCCCTCAATGCAAGTTTGTATGCTCGCATACCGTTGATCTTTTTTGCAGAAAAATTTGGTGGTGTTTGATTTTGTTCTACTTTACTTTCTAGATCGAACGTATCGCTTTTTTCACCAAATTTAATTTTTGTTGTGTAGGTTTTGTCTTTATTTAAAAAAATGTCAAAAAGTTTTGTTGATGAATTTAGTGTTATAGGTAAAAGCCCCTCAGCTTCTTTATCTAGCGTGCCAAGATGCCCTGCTTTTTTAACGTCTAAAACGCGTCTAACAATATTTACAACTGAAAATGATGACAAGCCCCTTGGCTTGTTTATTAATATTATACCACTTTCGTTGTTTGTGTATTTTGACAATATTTTCTCCTTAAAGTGTTGTCTATTTGTATAATTTTCTTATCACATTTAAAATTTTTTTTGTCACCTTTTTTCTACTGCCTCGTATGATACACCCAGATGCCATCATGTGTCCACCACCACCAAAATTTTCTGCTACTAGACAAGCGTTATAACCTGTTTTTGATCTTAAACTGCATTTATAGGTGTTTTTGTCATACTGTTTGAGTAAACAAGAAATATTAATATTGTCTAAATAAATAAGATCATTTGCATAGTCAATTTTGTTTTGATTTAATCCATATTTTTTTAAATCTTTTAATTTTACATATGAAATTGCTATGTCATTGTCATATGTTTTTAAGCGTTGAAAAACCAGTGCCCTTATTTTTTCTGCCGTTAATGACTTTGTTTTAAATAAAAAGTTATTAACTTTTTCTGTGTCAGCTCCATATTTAACAAGTTTTAAAGCATTTTCATATGTTTTAAGATTTACATTGCTTGTTATAAACCTATCTGTGTCACTTGCTATTCCCGCATATAAATATGTTGCTGAAGTACTACTAGGTTTTGCACCCATTTTTTCAATTAAATTTAACACCACTTCCGATGCAGAAGAAAATTCTTCAACGATCTCTATTGTTGCGATGTTAAAGTAGCCCTTATGGTGATCTAATCTCAATGTGTTTTGGTGAGTTTTAAAATAATTTGCATATTTTCCAATTCTTTCAATGTCGCTTGAATCTGTTAATATGCACAAATCATATGTTTTTAAATCAGTGCTGAATAGTGATTTATCAAAGATTTGCGCATCTGTGTTATTGATATTGTCATCTAAAAAGATATCAACATCTTTATCTATTGATTTTAAAAAATCATAAAGGCCAAACATCGACCCTAATGCGTCACAATCATATGAGATGTGAGAAAATAAGGCAATAGATTTTGCCGAGTTTATCATGGAAATGGCTTTTTTATAATTATTCGTCATCTTCCCCTTCCTTTTCTATTGGAGGAATGTTTAATTTTTTTAGCAGTTCGTCAACTCTCACGGCATTTTGAAGATTTTTATCAAATATGAATTCTAATTTAGGCACATGAGGCATATCAAGCATTTCACTCAATTTGTGCTTTAAAAAGCCTTCCGAGTTTTTTAAAACATTTAATACTTTTTCTGATCTATCATATTTTCCATCAGTAAAAGCGATTTTGACTTTGCAATGACGAAAGTCTGGCGAAACTTCAACCTTGCTTACGCCAACAAAATCATCTATTCTTGGGTCGTTCATTTGCAAGTGAATTATTTGTTGCAATGCTTTTTGAATTTGCGAATTTGCTCTTTCTATTCTTGTTGACATATTCTACCTCTTAATTGGCTCGCTAATGTAAAATTCGATAGTGTCGTCCTCTTTAAACTCAATATTATCTTTTAGTTTTATACCACATTCATAACCTTTCAAAACTTCTGCTTTTTCATCTTTCACTATTTTTAATGATTCGACAGTGGTCTTACCTATTTCCTCATTTCCACGCATAACTTTTGCTATGCAACCTCTAGTTACTTTTCCGTCTTTAACCATACAACCAGCAATCTTACCAGCAGATGAGAGTTTAAAGACGACGCGTATCTCAGCCATTCCTATATACTTTTCTTCGTATTTAACTGTTAATAAGCCGTTTATAGCGCGAGTAATATCATCTACAACTTCGTAAATGATTTTGTATTCCTTTATCTCTATTTTTTGTTTTTCTGCCATTTGTTTTGCTTTGGCGACGGGTTTGATATTAAAAGCTATTATTACCGATTTTGTTGCTTCTGCAAGTACTAAATCGGATTCCGTTACAGCACCCGGTGCAGCATGAACGATGTTCACCTTTGCTTCTTCATTTGAAATTGGTGCTAAGGTAGCGATAAGAGCTTCGAGTGAGCCTTTTGTGTCTGATTTAATAATCAAATTTAAATTTTTTAGTGAGCCTTCATGAACTTTGTCCATAAAGTCATCTAAACTTACACCACTTGTTTTTAAAGCGTTTGCTTTTTTGATCTTGTCAATTCTTTCTTGTATTACTTGTTTTGACAAAGATTCACTTACTTCATAGAATGCATCTCCAGAGGATGGCACGTCATAAAAACCTAGAACGGACACTGGGGTTGAAGGAGATGCAGATTTTACTGGTTTGCCATTTTCATCAAACATAGCTTTAACCTTTCCATATGTCAGTCCTGAAAGGAAAGAATCTCCAACGTTTAATGTTCCGTTTTGAACGAGAACGGTTGCCACAGGCCCTCTATTTTTATCCAATTCCGCTTCCAATATCACACCGGTAGCAAGATGTTTTGGATTTGCTTTTAATTCTTCCATCTCTGCAACTAGTAAAATCATTGATTTTAATTCGTCTAAGCCTTGACCTGTTTTTGCAGAAACTGGCACACATATTGTGCTTCCTCCCCATTCTTCAGGAAGGAGGTCGTGTTCTGCAAGCTGTTGTTTAACTTTGTCAATATTAGCCTCAGGCTTATCGATTTTGTTTATAGCAACAATTATAGGCACATTTGCTGCTTTGATATGGTTTATAGCTTCAACTGTCTGTGGCATAATTCCGTCATCGGCAGCAACAACTAAAATTGCAATATCTGTTGATTTAGCGCCACGTGCACGCATTGCAGTAAAAGCTGCGTGCCCTGGAGTGTCGATAAAAGTGATTTTCTCATTATTAAAGCTAATTTGATAAGCTCCTATCTTTTGAGTGATCCCACCTGCTTCACCTGCAACCACGTTTGTTTTTCTAAAAGCATCAAGAAGTGATGTTTTTCCATGGTCAACGTGACCCATAACTGTAACGATAGGCGGACGTTTTACAAGTGTTGATTTGTCGTCTGGGGTTTTGTTTTGATGTTCGAAGAGTTTCTCTTCCATTGTTTTTTCAAGCTTTAATTCTAATGTAACCCCTAGCTCGCTTGCAACAAGCTCTGCTGTTTCAAAATTTATGGTTGAGTTTATTGTCGCCATCACTCCTAAAATCATAAGCTTTTTAACTATTTCAGCGACAGGTCTTCCAGTTTTTTCGCTTAAATCTTTTACAGTTATTTCGTTTGAATTTATTACGGCATGTGTGACTTTTGGCGCTAGATTTATTTCTTGTTTTTTCTTTAACTTGTTTGTAGCTTTTCGTGTGCCCATCATAGACTCTTCAAAGTCATTATTTTCGTTGAGCATTATAACGCTTTGACGACGTGAATCGGCAATCCTTTTTGCTGGCTTTGTCTTTTCTTCCAAGTTTTTCTTTTGAGGATTTTTATTCTTATTCCCAAATGTTCTTTCAGGCGGGATAACAATAGTGTCAGCAGGCTCTTTGGAAGCAAACGAACGAAAATTATTGACCTTTGTTGAAACAAACTTAGGGCTTTTAGCAGGTGTTTGTCTGTTTTGATCAAATGGCCTTTGTTTGTTTGCAAAATTAGGTCTTCTTTGTTCTTGGCTTTTGTTTTGCTGTTGATTTTTATTTTCAAAGCGCTTAAAATTGTTGTTTTGCGTTTTTGTATTAGAAAAACTTGTTTGTTCAATTTTTTGTTTTTGGACAATTTGTTCTTTTGGTTTTTCTTCTTTTGGCTCTTCGGCAATCTTTATCTTGATTGCTTCCGCTTCTTTCTTTGCAATCCTTTCTTTTTTTGAATTCAACAATTCTTTTGACTTTTCGTCCAATTGTGATTTTAAGGCACGCAAATCCCTGAGCAGTTCAAGTAAACTGCCCTCTTTTTGCATGTTGTGAATTGTTTTTAAATTGTTTAATGCTTGATTTGCCAAACTATTCTCCCCGATTAATATATTTTTTTATTTGCTCACTAAGACCAAAATTTTTTATAGCTACAAGTTTGCATTTGTCAACACATACTAGCTTTTCTAAATTTTCAATCTCAGCACCTTGCACACCTTTGCCAGTTATGTTTTCAAATATCTTTCTAGTAGATTTTCCTGCATCTTTATCAATTAGAATTAGATATAATTTTTTTGTGTAATTAGAAAGTTTTTCTCCTCCAATTATTAGGTAGCCAGCTTTATTAGCGATGTTTAGATAATTTTTTAATTTTTCTCGCATTCATTCTCCAATTGCTTGTAAATTTCATCTGGCACTTGGCATTTAAAAACTTTGTTTAAAGTTTTTTGTTTTTGAAGTTTTGCCATACAAGTTGCATCCAAACAAACATAAGCTCCACGTCCATTCATCTTTCCTGATTTGTCAAGAAAAAATTCGCCTTGTTTGTTTTTTACTATTCTTGTCATGGATCGCTTGTCTTTCATTTGTCTACAAACTACGCACATTCTTAAAATTTCATTCTTCATCTTGACTTCCTGTTATTTCTTCTAGGTCATCAAGAGTTTGGAAAGAATCGTCATCATCAAGTTCTGTAAGTTCGTATTCAGTTTCTTTTATTTCTTCTGTTTGTTGCGATGAAGATATTGCGCTTTCTGGTTTTACTTCTATTTTCCAGCCCGTTAGCCTTGCAGCCAAACGAACATTTTGTCCATTTTTTCCAATCGCTAACGATAGTTTGTCGTCTGGGACTATCACGCGCGAAGCCATAAGGCTTTCGTTTGTTTCAACGCTCAACACTTTTGCAGGACTTAATGCGCGTGCGATATATTCAAGTGGGTCGTCGCTGTATAAAATTAAATCAATTTTTTCACCATTTAATTCGGATACAATCGTGTTAATTCTAATGCCATGGTTTCCAACACATGCCCCTATCGCGTCGACGTTTGGCTTGTCTGAGTAAACGGCAACTTTTGCTCTGTTTCCAGGGTCTCTTGCGATGTTTTTAATTTTTACTTCACCATTTGCTATCTCTGGAATTTCAAGTTCAAATATTTTTCTTACAAATCCTATATTGCTTCTTGTAACTTGAATTTGAGGGCCACGAAAAGAATCTTTAATCTTTTTGACATAGACTTTAATTCTTTGACCAACTTCATACTTTTCGTTTGGTATTTGGTCTGATGGCAACATAATACCTTCTACGTGAGATCCTGTTATTTGAACATAGACTGTGCCATTATCAATTCTTTTTACTATTGTCGTCAAAAGTTCGTCTTCTTTTTCGGATATTTCAGAAACTGCAATTCCTCTTTCAATCTCTTTAAGTTTTTGCATTACGACTTGCTTTGCTGTTTGAGCTGCAATTCTTCCAAATTCCTTTGTTGATTCTTCTTGTGCAACGATGTCTCCTACCTTGAAACTCTTTTTTATTAATCTGGCTTCGTCAAGGGAGATCTCTTTATCTGGATCTTGAACTTCATCAACAATCGTTTTGTAAGAAAAAATCCTAATAGTATTTTTTTCTGGGTTAATTTTTACACTTGCGCTTTTTGCTTCGCCATACATCTTTTTATAAGCAGATGCCAGTGCAGTTTCCAATGCTTCAATAAATTTTTCCTTATCAATCTTTTTTTCTGTTTCCAAATCTTCTAATGCTTGGAAAAAATCTTTGTTTATCATTTTAATCTCCTTTTAAACTTTGATAACAGGCACAATATGTGCAATAAGTTCTCTTTTGATTATAACGGGTTTTTCTTCTTGAATTATTGTTATTGAATTTTCATCGTAGTTGTCTAATATTCCAATAAAAGTTTTTTTGTTTTCTAGCTTTTTAAACAATGTAATTTCAATTTCTTTACCAATATTTCTGTCAAAGTCCCGTTTACTCTTTAAAGGTCTATCTATACCTGGCGAACTTACACTTAAAATATAAGGTCTGTCGTCGGTTGGATTCATCTCCTCTAAAATTGGATCGATTGCTTTTGTGACTTTTTCGCAGTCGTCTATTGTTATTGGCGTGTCTGAGTCTATTGTGAAGATCAAATTCATTTCTCCAGCAACTTTTTGATAGTTAACTTCAATAAGTTCGTAACCTAAATCTTCAATAATAGGACGAAGTTTTTCTTCACATCTATCTTTTATTTTTGACAAATTTTCCTCCTTCTACAAATGAAGTGGGCAAACTTGCCCACTTCGAAATTCCAGTCTCTTAATTATATCATTATGTTAAACAAATTGCAAGAAAATTTTCATGTTTTTTCAAAATAATTGATATGATTAAGCTTTTTCACTCAGTTTCAATAATATTTTAGCTGTTGCAAACGCGTCATTATATGCTCTATGAGCTCCTGTTAAATCAATTCCAAGTGCATTTGCAACGGTAGATAGTTTAGAGTTTTTGGTTTTTAGATGTTTGCTCTTTGCAAGTAACATCACATCCAGATTGTCGTTTTCAAAAGGCAAATTTACTTTTTGATATGCTTTTCGTAAAAATTTATTGTCAAATTCGGTATTGTTATAACCAGAGATTATGCAATCTTTTGAAAATTTGTAAAAGTCAATAATCACATCTTCAATTTTTGGAGCATTTTCTACCATATCATCTGTTATGTGGTTTATTTTTGTCGCCGATTCAGGAATTGGCAAGAGAGGTTTAACAAATGTAGAAAATTTCTTTGTGATTTTGCCTTTTTCTATTTTTATTGCTCCAATTTCTATTATTTCACACGATTCTGGGTCTAGCCCCGTCGTCTCCAAATCATAAACGACAATATCGCGTGATGCAACAGGCTCGTTATACACAGGATCTTTAATAAAAATGTTTTCTTGCCTATTTTCAAAATAACTTTCGACATTTACAACGCGTTTGTTTAGTAAAATTTCATTTTCTTCATCTTCATTAGGTGCAGTTTTTAGTTGCGCTAATGTCATCGAGTTTATGTAATATGTCATTTTACCAGACAAACCTTCTCTAATGTCACCCAAACATAAAAATGCTAAATTTTCTTGTAGAGCGGATAGCTTTGGTATGTTGGTTTTTGTAGAAAAATAGACACATTCTATTTGCTTTCCATCGTTCAAAATAAAGGTAGCATATTTCTTCTCCTGACCTGCCATCTTCCCTTTTTTTGCTGTAAAAGATTTAATTTCAATTTTTGATATGTTTCCAAACAGTATAACTGATGGTTTTGGTTTTGTGTTATTTTTAATAAGTTCAGGGAATGGAGAGATGTCTTTGCCAAAAAGTTTTTTTATAGGCGTCACTTCATAGCGAGAAGTTTTTTTTGCTTGAATTTTATATTTAACAGGCGCGATTTTTTCTGCAACATCAAAGTTGTTGTCTTCAATTGCAAAAACATCAAAATTTCCTAGAAAATTGTTTGCCAAAAACTCCAATAACTTGATTTTAACAAAGCGACTGTCGAAATAGTCTTTTACCAATTTGTTTAAGTGTAATGTTATTTCAATTTTATCTTGTTCTTTTTTTAATATGTTTATTTGCGTTTCTGTTAATTCGGCTGATATTGCTGGATAATTGTTTTCGAAGAATTTTATAATCTCTCTTTTAATTAATTTTTCATCTAAAAAGCTCTTTTTAAATTTTATTCTTATTTTGCTAAAAAGTGAGATATTGTCTTTAACAAATTTTTCAATTTCTTTTCTTTGTTCATTTGTAATTTCATCAATTGTTTCGGGATATAAAAAAGTAAAGACGCATTCTTCATTTTGATAATCTAAACATACGTCATATAGTCTTAAAAAATCATATTTTCCGCCATCATAGTTGATTAGCTCTTGCGTTATAATATCCACAACTAAATTTTACAAAATAAAGTGCAAAATGTCAACAATAATCACAAAAGCGAAAAGAATACACAAGCCTATGAAATGAATTTTGTTTTCTAAACTGCGTTTTATCGGTTTTTTTCTTATCCACTCAATTGATGTGAAAACGACATGCGATCCGTCAAGAGCTGGTATAGGAAGAAGATTAAATATTGCTAGATTGGCAGAAATTGCTGGTATTAATATTAGCAGATTGAGCCAATTTGTTTGTGTTGCAGAAGCTATCATAGTTATCGTTGAAACAGGACCTCCAACAGCCGAAATTGGAAGTTGAAAGGTAATTAAAAGCCATAATGATTTTAATACCACCCATGCAAAGCCGAATGCAACCTCCCAGCATCTTAAAAGCCCCTCACCAAATGAGTAAACATATGGCGAATATGAAAAACATAGATATAAATTTTCAGTCGCCAATTTCGTTGTGTCTTCATAATATGATCTTATGACTTGAAAATTGATTTTCTTATCTTGCGATATTCCATCACGATTTATTGTTAGTGTAAACGAGTAACCTTCTAACGTTCCATCTGGTGCATTTTCTATTCCACCATAAGTTGTGTTAATATAATTCAATGCTTCTGTTTGTTTTTTCGCAATCAAATTTTGAAAAGTGTCACCAAAAGCAAAATCAATTTTTGTTCCGTCAATATGTGTTATTATGTCACCTTCTTCGAGTTGCGTCTGCTGATATGTCATATTTCCAATCGTAATTGTATTGGATTTGATTTGAGGAACATCATATCCAGCGCTACACAACAGGATTAAAGAAAACAACACGGCGGTCAAAAAATTCATTGTAATTCCTGCTAGAAACACAATAATTCTTTTCCATGGCTTTTGCGCATTAAAACTGTCTTTGGCAGGTGTTTCGTTGTCATCTTCTTCGCCCTGAAAAGCACAATATCCACCAAGTGGAAATATTCGCAATGAAATTAATTCGCCACGCTTGTTTTTGCGCTGAAAAATAGGCTTTCCAAAGCCTATTGAAAACTCTGTAATTTTAAATTTTAATATCCTTCCAGCAATATAATGCCCTAGTTCGTGAACTAGCACCATAAACAGCAAGATGATTATTGCAACAGCAATATAAAGGATATAAGTTAAAACTTGCATTATTCTCCTAAATTAACAATATGACGAGTGCAATAAGCAAATAAGGTGACACAAATATATATGAGTCTATTCTATCAAGCATTCCTCCATGACCAGGTAAAGCTTTTCCACTGTCTTTTACACCAGCTTTGCGTTTCATAAAGGATTCAAACAGATCTCCAGCTTGAGCTATTATTGAGCCTATAAAGACGATTATGAGAAGTTTCCAAATTTCAATAGCATTAATGCCCGACGCGAAATAATCAATTGAACCTAAAATCAGGTAAATACAAGCAGAAAGGAGTGTGCACCAGAGCGTTCCACCAACTGCACCTGATATTGTCTTTTTTGGACTTATGCTTGGCGCAAGTTTCTTCCCTCCTATCAACATTCCTGTTAGCATAGCAAAAGAATCTGTCAGCATAGGAATTATAAAGGCAAATAAAAGGGCGATCATCGAAAGCTTGGAGTTAAAACTTGAAATAGAACCGAAATTGATTTCATCAATATGATTTATTAGGCTCATTGTCATAAACAAAAGAGTTGGATAAACAAGTGCCAGCATCGTGTGTAAGGAGCGTTTAAAAACAAACTTTGCATTTGTTGTATTCTTTATTTCACGTACCTTAATCTCATTATTGACAGCTTTTTTTCTAAATATATCAATAACAAACGCAAAAATTGCACCAATTAGCACTAATCCAACATTTATTAAAACTATATATTCAAATCCCAGTGTAAAATAATAGCCTAAAATGTTTGCTGTAAGAATTAATGCAGGAAAAGTGACTGATATAATAACGTTATTATAAAGTCCTGCTCTTGAAAGTATTTTAGAAAATTCGTATGCTGACAGCGCAGATATTATTGCAAAGAAGAAGTCAAAAAAATACGAACTTACATACACTTTTAAAACAAAAAGTAATGCGATTGTAAGTACTATTGCTAGCGAAGTTAATAATCTTGTTTTCATTAGTTTCCTCCATATCTTCTCTTTCGTTTTGAAAATTCTTTTATTGCTAAATTAAGGTCTGCCTTATCAAAATCAGGCCACATCTTATTTGTAAAGTATAACTCTGAATAAGATATTTGCCAAAGCATAAAATTTGATATTCTTAATTCACCACTTGTTCTTATAACAAGATCGGGATCGGGGAAATTTTTTGTAAAAAGGTTTTTGGATATGTCATCTTTTGTGATCACTTTTTTACCATCATTAATTATCTTATTGACTGATTGAACAATATCTTCTCTCCCACCATAATTTAAGCAAAAACCAACTTTTAAAGCTTTGCAATTTCGTGTTGCCAAGACAGTGCTTTTTAATAATTCGGTAACTTTTTCGGGGAAGCGCGATATATCACCAAAGATTTCTACCTTGATATCATTTTCTAAAAAAAACTTTTCGCCCTTTTTGAAATATTCCTCCATTAAATTGATTAAGCCTTCAACTTCATCAATTGAGCGCGACCAATTCTCTGTTGAAAAACAGTAAAAGGATGCATATTCAATTTTTTCTTCCAACAAATAAAGAAAAACTTTTTTTAAATTTTTTACCCCTTGCCTATGCCCTAATAATGCAGGCATTAAATGACTTTTTGCCCAGCGTCTGTTGCCATCAACAATAAAAGCGATATGTCTTGGTTTTGCCATAAAATCTCCAAATTTTATATCTCCAAAATTTCCTTTTCTTTTGTGGCAAAAGTTGCATCAACTTTTGATATATACTTATCTAAAATTTTTTGGACGTCATCTTCAAGTGAACTTTGTTCGTCTTCACTGACTTCGTTGTTTTTTTTCAAATTTTTTATTTTATCAATAGCATCTCGCCTTGCGGAGCGCATCGCAACCTTTGTGTCCTCTGCTATTTTTTTTGTTTGTTTGACAATCTCTTTTCTTCTTTCTTCCGTAAGTTGTGGGAATATTAGACGAATAGTTTTTCCATCGTCAGTTGGAGTTATTCCAATATCAGATGCTGTAATAGCTTTTGATATGTTTTTAATTTGTGAAACGTCCCAAACTGAAATGCAAAGTATTCGTGCTTCTTGAACAGAAATGTTTGCCATTTGTTTGATCGGTGTTGGCGCTCCATAATAGTCAACAACGATTTTGTCTAGTATGTGTGGATTTGCCCTGCCTGCTCTTATCACGGAATATTCATTAATTTGGTGATTGTGAGCTTTTTCAAGTTCTTCTTCATATTCGAAGAAAATCTCATCAACAATATCTTGGTTCATGTTTTCTCCTGTTAAAAAATTTGTGAGGATTATCACATGTGCATTATACTAAATATATAAATTTTTTCCAAATAAAATACTCCATTTAAATTTCTTTTTGATATCTTAAATAAAATTTTTTATCAATAACAAAAAATTCGCAACAAAAAAGCTCGCAATCGCGAGCGTTTTTTTATTGCATTTGTTTTGCTACCTCTTCTGCAAGATTGTCTTGACGTTTTTCAAGACCTTCACCCATTTCATAGCGAGTAAATCTTCTAACTGAAATTTTTTCACCTATTGTAGCAGTCGCTTCTGTAAGCACTGCTTGAATGGTTTTAGAAGAATCCTTAACGAATTCTTGATCAAGCAAACAAAAATCTTTGTAGAATTTTACTACCCTTCCTTCTACCATCTTTTCGATAATAGCCTCAGGTTTGCCTTCATTTTTTGCTTGTGCGCGAAGAATATTTTTTTCTTTTTCAAGCACGTCTGCTGGCACATCTTCCCTTGAAACATATTTTGGATTTGCAGCAGCTATTTGCATAGCGATATCTTTTACAAGAAGGTTGAAAGCATCTGTTCTAGCAACGAAATCTGTTTCACAATTGACTTCAACTAAAACACCAATCTTTCCACCCATGTGAATGTATGAGCCAACAACACCTTCCGAAGCAATTCTTCCTTGTTTCTTTGAAGCAGCTGCAATGCCTTTTTCTCTAAGCCAAGTAGTAGCTTTTTCAAAATCTCCATTTGATTCAGTTAAAGCTTTTTTACAATCCATCATTCCTGCACCTGTTCTTGCTCTTAATTCGGCAACGTCTTTTGCTGTAAACATCTGTTACTCTCCTTTTGGTTCAGTTTTTTTTGTCGTCTTTTTAACTGTTTTTGGTTTTTCGCTTTGTTCTTGCTTTGTTTCTTCAACTTTTGCTTCAACCTTTTCGGCTTCTACTTTTTCTTCTGCTTCCACCTTCTCGGCAGATTTTTTAGCAGGTTTTTTCTTGACAACCTTTTTTTCTTTGTCCTCAGGTTTTACATCTTCGATTTGCATCTCTTTGATTGCTTCTTCAAGATTTACAGTTTCTTCTTCTGCTTGTTCACTTTCATCTTTTTTTAGTGAAACACCTTCTCTTGCTTCAATAACAGCGTCAGCAATTGCAGATGCGATAAGTTTTACTGATCTTATTGCGTCATCATTGCCTGGAATTACGTAATCTATCCCCGTTGGATCGCAGTTTGTGTCAACAAGACCAACCATTGGTATTCCAAGTGCCAAAGCTTCTTTTACGCAGATATGTTCATTGCTTGGGTCGACAACGAAGATCACACCTGGCATTTCGCGCATATCCTTAATTCCACCAAGGTTTTTTTCAAGTTTATCGCGTTCGCCTTTAAGGATTGCGACCTCTTTTTTTGGTAGTAAATCAAACTCACCTACTTTTTCCATTTGGTTAAGTTTGTTCAACCTTTCAATTCTCTTTAATATAGTTCTAAAATTTGTTAAGCAACCACCAAGCCAACGATTGCAAACGTAAAACATTCCGCAACGTTCAGCCTCTTCTTTAATTGCATCTTGTGCTTGCTTTTTTGTGCCTACAAACAGCACGCTTTTTCCTGATGCCACAACATCGCGCACGAACAAATACGCTTTGTCTACAAGTTCACTTGTCTTTTCAAGATTTATAATATGGATATCGTTTCTAGCAGCGAAAATATAAGGTTTCATTTTAGGATTCCATTTTCTTGTTTGGTGTCCAAAGTGAACGCCGGCTTCGAGGAGTTGTTTCATTGAAATAACCGACATTTATTTTTCCTCCTTTTAGTTTTTAGTCTTCCTCGCTCCGTTTTTTGCTCTCTCAAACAACCTGCGAAACACCCAAAATTTCACATAGGCAACAAATGAGAAATGGGAAACGAGTGATTATTTGTCTCAATGACGAAAGAGATTTTATCATAATATTAAAAAAAAAGCAAGTATTTTAGCTTGCTTTTTCTTGTAATTTTTCTGTATTTTGTGCTTCGACAGGTTGTTTTTTGTTTTTGTGCTTGAATGCGATTGACCATAAGCCTGGGACAAGAAAGACGGTGCTATAAAAACTTGACAAAATGCCTAAAACGATTGGGAAAGCAAACGCTCTAATGTAGCTAACTCCTATTACACCAATTAGTAGCATACAAATCAATGCGACCATGGTAGAAATAATTAAACTCGTCATAGATTCTTTTATTGTTGAATTTGCAATGACCTCATTTGATTCTCCGTCAAATCTGCCCGATCGTTGATATTCTTTCATTCGGCTTAAAACGATTATTAAATTGCAAGTTGAATACATCATGACAACGACTAATGATGCTATAAATGTGAAATTAACTGTAAATCTAAACATTGCAACCAAACTTGAAGTAATTAATATGTCATGGAATAGACACAATGCAGTTGTAAAAGCACTTGTCAAACCAAAGCGAAGACCTATATACAATGATATAAGAAGCATAGTTACAAATATTGCAATGAACGCATTTACCACCATTTCAGTTGATGCGCTTGGCGTAATAATTCCTCCATTTAAAATTGCATCTTGATTTGTGCCATATGAAAAGGTTTCAATAAGTTTTGTTTGAATTTGTGAGTTGATTGAAGTAATGGCGTCAACATCGTCAACATTGTTTTGATATTTAACAACGATTGCTTGTCCGTGATAAACACCAAGCTCTTCTATGTCGATTGTCGTTTTTTGATATGAAGCACCTTCTATGTCAAAACTTTCAAGCACTTGTTCGATCTTGTTTTGCATCTTATTGAAATCTGTGCTATTTTCGATATCAAATGTGCTTGCGTCCGCGATTAGGTTTTCATCATTGGCATATATTGTCATGATTGAGCCACCCGTAAAGTCAATGCCAAAATTAAATCCTAACACGCATACTAAAATAAGCCCTACTAAAAATATTGCAATTGATGGCAATATAAACCATTTTAAATTCTTCACAAAGTTAAACTTTGAGTTTGCAATAACTTCATCTATAGAAAATCTTGATTTTTTGAATTTTTTTGATGTCATTTTTCACCTCCTTCATCTAAGAAGGTTTCGCCTGATAATTCATTGCTTAATGCCTTCGAGCGAATTAAATTCATGCGTTTTGCGTTTGTTGAATTTAATGGCAAATACCATTTAACTAACAATCTTGTAACAACTAGAGAGCAAAATGCAGAGATTATTGAGCCAATAAGTAATATCATGCCAAACTCTTTTATTGCGACCGTGCCTAGAATGTAAAGCAAGATTGACGAGATGACTGTTACAATGTGGATATCAAGTATTGGCCATAAAGATTTTTTAAAGCCGTTTTTAGTTGACAATGGTATTTTTCTTCCACTCGCGTATTCACTTCTTATGCGTTCAAAAATAATGACATTCCCAATTGTTGCCAAAGCGAATGCTATAAGCACACCTGCTAGACCTGGTAAGGACATTTTGACAAATGGCACTGCCATAAGGAAGAAAGCAAACAACACAGTGAAGATGACAAGAGTAAAGCAAGCCAACAATCCAAGTTCTCTATATCTAATGAGTAGTAACAACATAACTAGAAAAGCAACTACACCTAATGCAATTGCACTTAACATTAATGTGTCTTTGCCAAGAGATGCAGATACAACTGAAATTTGTGAAAGTGAAAGATCAGCAGAGTATGAACCACTAGTTATTCTAATGAAATATTCAGCTGATGAAGATGAGGTTGTAATTGAACCACCCGAAATAAAGGCTGTTGTTGTGTCGTCAATAAAGTTATCGGAAGAAAGTGAAATTGCACTTTCCTCTCCTACGTATGCATAGATGGTTGAACTATTTGATGCTTGATTTGAAAGTTTAGTAAATTTTTCTTTTGCACTGGATTTAAACTCAACTGCGACTCCGTAGGAGCTCCCATCAGAGCTTGTGCTTACATAAACATTTGATATATCTTTGCTAGAAAGATAATCGCCTGTTGGATTTGCTATATCAAAATTTTGATTTGATGATAGATATAACGAAACAGGCTCGCCAATCAATTCAAAAAGATCGGTGAAATCATTTTCTTGATTTGATATTTCAATTCTAATTTTGTCTGAGCCTTGCTTTTCTATTATTGCATCTGAAAGCCCATAATTGTAAAGCATGCTATTAAGCCCAGATATAGTTGACAAGACTGCACTGTCTAAATCGTCAGTAACGCTAACGTTAGATAACGAAGCGTCATATGTTACTGCTGTTCCTCCACTTAAATCTAAACCTAATGGAATAGAATTGACAAAACCATTGTAATGATAGACGGTGCCTGCGACATTAAATGAAGCAAAAGTCAGCACCAATCCTAGTGCTACTAAAATTGCTAGTATAGAAAATTTCCAAATTGAGCGTTTTTTTGACATTGAAACCTCTTGTTGAATTGTTACCTATTTAGTATACAGGTTAAAGAGGAATGTGTCAAATGTTTTTTAATTTACTTTGTATTTTTTTTGATGTTTACACAGATTATGCCACAAATTCCACCAATAATAGAGCCAAAAATTATGTCATTAACAAATGTCCTATCAAAAACAAAACTGTGATTTAAAGCAGAAAAAGCAAAAAATGCGACTATCGTGTAAATAAAACCTATCAGTAATCCACTTGCAAGTCCCATTTCTTTTTGTTTTTTAAGCCCAAGAAATACTCCTAAAAATATGCTCACACCTTTTATGACCTGATTGATAGGAGTAATTAAATTTTCTGATAGTGGTGTGAATTTAAGACAAAATGCAAACACTAGTATGCTGACAAGACTTATGCAAACTGCATAGGCACTTCCTCTTAAAATTGAAAAGCAAACAGATTTAGCTCCTTTGCGTTCGTCCATCTTTTTTGCTTTTATCTTCATATTTGACTCCTTTTCATAAAAATATACCATAATAACTTTATGCTGGAAAATTTAAACATATGAAGACAAAATAAAAAAGCTTCCGTTTGGAAGCTAATTCATTATTTAGATTTATTTGTTGTCTTCTTTGTAGCTTGTTTGCTTGATTTTTTCTCTGATTTTGGTTGAGCTTTTTCCTCTGGCTTTTCTTCTGCTTTTTCTTCTTTAATTTCAGCAGGTTTTTCTTCGGGAATATCTTTTGCAACAGGAATTTGATCTGAAATAACTGAGTAAATTGCATACGCATCAATTGTCATATAACTTTTATAATTTCCTGAGCCTGTTTCGATTGTAATTTGTTTTGAGTTTCCTTCCATTCTAATATCAATAATCTTGCCATAAACTCCACTTGTTGTAAGAATTTTATCCCCTTTCTTCAAAGAGTTAGTTCTCTCCGCAATTTTTTGATTTTCTTTCTTGTTTTTCGTAAACATGATTATTGGATATGCAATAAGCAAAACCGCTATCAAGCAAATTAAAACAATTTGTGTTGTGTCGAGTGCTAAAAGTGTTGACATAATATTTCTCCTTTTTTTTGATAAACCGATTATATCAAAAGATTTGAAGTTTTCAAAACAATTTAACTAAATTTTTTTAGTTTTTATTTCATTTTGCAATCTCTCAACAAATTCCGACAGTTTTATGCCACTTTTATTCTCATTGCCTCTGCCACGGATTGAAATGGTTTTGTTTGCTATTTCCTCATCGCCTACTATTATTTGATATGGCAATTTAAATGAAACTGCTTCTCTTATCTTATAACCTATTTTTTCATTTCTATTGTCGACAGTCGCTCTTATTCCATTTTGTTTAAGAACATCTAATATTTCATTTGCATAATCGTTTGCCCTATCAGTAATAGGCAAAATTCGAACTTGTTCAGGCGCAAGCCATAACGGGAAAGCTCCTGCGAATTTTTCTATCAAGTATGCGAGGGTTCTTTCATAACAGCCTACACTACTTCTGTGAATAATTATTGGCACTTTTTTCTGCCCATCTTTATCGGTGTAATACATACCAAACTTTTCTGCAAGCATCTGGTCAACCTGAATTGTGATAAGTGTATCCTCTTTTCCAAAAACATTTTTAATTTGAATATCTAATTTTGGCCCGTAAAATGCTGCCTCGCCTATTCCTACAACATAAGGAATTTCTAGATGATCTAAAATTCTTTGCATTGTTGATTGTGCTTCATCCCACTGCTCTTTTGTTCCAATATATTTTTCTCTATTGCTAGGATCCCATTGTGAAAATCTGTATGATACGTCATCATATAATCCCAATGTTTTAAGCATGTAAATTGCAAGTTCAAGGCAACCCTTAAATTCATCTTCAAGTTGTTCAGGCGTGCACATCAAATGCCCCTCTGAAAGAGTGAATTGCCTAACTCGAATAAGTCCATGCATTTCACCACTCGCTTCCTTTCTAAACAAAGTTGAAGTTTCATTGTATCTTAAAGGTAAATCTTTGTAAGAACGACCTTTGTTAAGATAGCATTGATATTGGAAAGGACATGTCATTGGTCGAAGCGCCAAAACTTCTTTATCCCTGTTTTCGTCGCCGATCACAAACATTCCATCCTTATAGTGATCCCAATGACCTGAGATTTTGTAAAGGTCACTTTTAGCCATGAAAGGAGTTTTGGTCAGTTGCCAACCACGTTTTTCTTCTTCGTCTTCAACAAATCGTTGTAAGATTTGCAAAACTTTCGTTCCTTTTGGCAGCATAATAGGCAAACCTTGACCAATGTAATCGACTGTTGTAAAAAGTTCTAGCTCTCTGCCGAGCTTGTTGTGATCGCGTTTTCTTGCTTCTTCTAACATTGCAATATATTCCGCTAATTGTTTTTTGTCAGCAAAGGCATAAGCATAAACCCTTTGCAACATTTTGTTTTTTTCGTTACCTCTCCAATATGCACCATTTACAGCATGTATTTTATATGCAGTGTTTTGAAGTTCGCGAGTTGTGTTTACGTGAGGCCCCCTACAAAGATCAACAAAATCGTCGCCTAAATAGTAGAGAGAAATTTCTTCATCTTCTGGCAATTCTCTAATTAATTCTTCTTTAAATTCATTGCCTTTAAAAATTTTAAGTGCTTCTTCTCGTGAAACAACTTGACGTTTAAACTCTTCACCTTTATTGATTATCTCTTTCATTTTCTTTTCTATTGCTAAAAAATCTTCTGGTAAAATCGATTGTTCCAAATCGATATCATAGTAAAAGCCGTCATCAATTGCAGGGCCAATAGTTAGTTTCGTTTTAGGATATAAACTCATTATAGCCTTCGCTAGAACGTGCGCAAGAGAATGACGCATGATTTTAATTTTTTCGTTTTTGTCAATTTTCTTTTCCATCTTAACTCCTTTTGGGCAAATAAAAAACGCCCTTAAAAATTTAAGGACGATTAAAAACCGCGGTTCCACCTTAATTGCACTTCTTGTGCCTCTCTTTAAATTGTCGCCTCAACGTCAAAAGTGGTTTCGTTTTCTTCCTCCACCCAAAGTTTTTCACCAACCAACTTTTCTCTAAATGCTTATGGAAGCACTACTTGTCTTTCAACTCTGCTTGTTTTTATTATATTATCTTTAAAATAAAAAAGCAAGCATATTTCTAAAAAAAATTATAATTTTGAAAATGGTGAGATGTTTGTGTATATTTCTCTAACAGGTTTAGAAAAATTTATATTTAATCTTTTGTCGAAGATAGTTCTCATCAATTCTAATGCATGATTTTCATTTTTACAGTATACGTTTATTTTTTGAGGTGACATATCTATCAATAAAGAGATTAAATCTTTCCCCTCCATTGTTTCACCTTTATTTCCGTTATCACAGACATAATAATTTTCATTTTCGTCTTCGACAACATCAATTTCATCTTTGCATATATCCAGATTGTCGATCAAAAATTTAAGTAAATCATTAAAAGCATCAGTTGAAATGAGATATTCACGATTTTCATTTGCTAGTTTAACTAGCTCTTGCCATTTATCACGTAATTTTGTAAGTTTAAATTTGTAAAACGAAGTTAAAAACAAATTACTTTCAAACGTCAAATTTTTTGATATTATAAAATAATCCGTTTCTTTATCAAAATTGATAAGTGCTTTTTTAAAAGCCATCATACTCATTTCATCTTTGTTTGTTAAGCATAGATGTTTATCCAAAAAATCTTCTTTATAAAAATTGCAAATGATGTAACTCACTGCCTTTAATAAGCAGATTTCCATTTCCTGTTTATAAATTTTTTCTACTGCAATGACAATTTTGCTATTAGAAAATTGTTTTGTTAGAACAATAATGCCGTTATATTTTAAAACTTCTTTTTTGACAATGTTAAAAAACGAAGAAACGATTTCTTCTCGGTCATGATTAAAGGTAACAGAATATTCCCACATACAAACCCCTCATTAAATTTTCTAGTTTATTTGTATGCAATGTTAAAAAAAATACTCGCATTACGATGCAAGTATTTTGTGAAATTTTGTTGTTAACTTTTTAGTAATGCTTTTTTACTGCTTGATGTTTCAGTTTTTCTTTTTTTATTTGTTTTAATTAAATTTGTCTTATGTGGTATTTCTTTGTTTGTATTAATTAAATTGGAGTTTTTTACCTTTACATCTATTATTTTCCCGTCTTCTATACAATACATTATATCATAAATATCGTTATAGGAATTACTGTGTGTAAAAAGTATGATAGTTTTGTTTGTTTCATTATTTTTTATAAGTTGTTTTATGTTATTTCTAAAATGTGCCGGAGCATCTTCTGGAATTTCATAGATCATCAAAACTTTACAGTCAGAAAGGGCAGCTCTTACAAGTCCTATTAAAAAATTGGTACTAGATGAAGTTATTTTAGATATGTCAGTGTCAAAACTTTCTGGTAAAGATTCAATGGTTTCGTAGACTCCCACCTTTTTACACATGTCCTTAATTTTTGCAAAACTACATTTTGTAACAAGTAAATTTTCTTTGATGGATCCCTTAATAAAAGTTGGATGTGATGAACAATAGTTGATATTTTTTTTAAAGTTGTTTTCTTGATAGTCAAACAGATTTAAATTGTCTAATAGAATTATTCCTTTGTCCGGTTTTATGTATCTTCGTAATAAATTAAATATAATTCTTTTTCCACTTCCTCTTTTACCTTTTATGACATTAATTTTATTCATCATAAAAGAAATGTCTGCATTAATTAAGTTACCATAAAACGCAGAAGTTTTGTCGTCGTTTCGGTAGTTTACTTCAATAAGCCCTAGATTATAACCTGGCGCGTCATTAATTTTACCATATTGTATTAATTCTTTGTCTGTTAGATTAAGTATTAGGCTGACCCTTTCTACATCAACTTTCATCTTACCAAAGTTTTCAGCAGAATTATATACTTTGTTAAGTCGCGTTATGCTATTTGATAAATATGGGACAATCACCAAATATGCTTCCATTCCTAACGTTCCATTGCTAACAAAATATATCATCACAGCCGTTGCTAAATATATCATTACATTCCAAATAGCGAAATAAACATACTCCCGATAAGAATAAAATTTATAATAGTCAGCATACGCTTTGGCATATTTTTCAACTGATTTAGTAATCTGCTCTTCATATGTTTCATTTGCTTTTAATTCAGTAATTATATCTCTTCCATCAATAATCTTATTGTAAGAAATTAAAACATTATCTTTTTCTTCATGCCTCATAGCAGTTGATTGTCTTAATTTTTTGTTTAAAAAATTTAATGCAAAAAAGTTTATTATACCTACTATAGTAACAATTAACCCTGCCCAAACATTTAACGAAATCATTATAAAAAACATTACAGCAAATTGAATTATATCAGAACAAAAAACAGCAATTGTGTCAGCAAATTCTCCAATATATTCCATATTATTTACAGTTGTACTAATAATTTTTTCTTTAGAAAAAGATGTTGAACTTTTTCTTTCACATTTTAAAATCTTTTGATAAATCTTTTTTGCTACATTACATCTAACTATAACATGATTGTCTCCGTAAAATTTAAATTCAAGATGAAGGGCAACGTTTCTTAATAATATCAATAAAAATTCTATTGCTAGGTATATATATGCCATTTTCCAGTCACCTTCATATAAGCTGTTTATTGTGAAAGCTGCAAAATAAGAAGTTATAGTATAAAAGACAGCATAAAAACTATATGATAAAATTTGCATAGCTAATACGGACTTACTTGGCTCTGCTAATTTATACCATCTTTTTATTATGTTTTCTTTTTTATTTTTTTTCATCTATCTTCCTTTTTTTTGCTTGTCCCAAATAAAATCTTTTTACTTTCCCTTTTGATATTTCGTATGTGATATCTGCAAGAGCATCATATTTATCACTATGAGTAAATACTATAACCGTCTTGTTAAATGAATAATTTTTTAATAATGATTTAATATTGTTTCTAAATTTATCTGGGGCATCTTCTGGTATTTCATAAATCATTAAAATTTTACAATTTGAAAGAACGGCTCTTGCAAGACCAATTAAAAAAAGAGTACCACTTCCATTAATCTGAGAAATGTTTGTATCAAAACCATTATCTAATCCAATTATTTTTTCATATATTCCAAGATCTTTACAGACTTGTTCGATTTTAACAAAATCTTTATTTGCAATTAGCAAATTTTCTTTTATTGTTCCATTGATAAAGGATGGATGCGATGAACAATAATTTATATGGGTTTTAAAAGTGTTTTCGTCATAATCAGACAAATTTAAATTGTCTAGCAGTATGACCCCTTTATCAGGTTTTATGTATCTTCTTAATAAATTAAAAATTTGTCTTTTCCCACTTCCCCTTTCACCTTTTATCAAATTAATTTTATTCATCATAAAGGAAATGTCAATATTCGAAATTTTGCCATAAAATTTTGAAGCTTTGGTCTTATTTTCATAACTTACTTCTATTAGTCCCAAATTGTAACCGGGAGTATCACTTATGATTTTACCGTATTGTATAATTTCTTTTTCATTCATATTTAGCACTAAGTTAATTCTATTTACGTCTACTTTCATATTTTCAAGATATTTTGCTCGATCAAACAAATCCGTAAGTTTTTGAGTCCCAGATGATAAATAAGGAACAATTATCAAATAAACTTCTAATTCCAAATTTCCTTGACTAACAAAATAAATTAATAATGCTGCTGTTATATATACGATAAAGTTCCACACTACAAAATGCAGATTGGTTTTTTGAGATGAAACTAAATAATATTTTGTGTATGATTTCGCATGTTTTTTTACATTTTCTACAAGTTCTTTTTCATATTTCTTTGATGTTCTATATTCATTTATAACATTGCTACCATCTATAACTTTAGAATATGATTTAAATACATCATCTTTATATGAAAATCTTTCATCCATGATGTTTCCTAATTTTTTATTATAAATTCGATAGCAAAAATAGTTAAATATACCTAATACAGTAACTATTAAGCCAGCCCATATATTTGCTAAAAAAATAACGACCAACGTAATTATGACTTGCATTGAATAGGAAATAATCGCAGCAACATTATCAGCAAACGTTGCAGAGTCTCCGGAATTATTAAAAGATATATTTGCTACTTTCTCTTTTGAAATATTATTTTCTTTTGAAAAATCACATTTTAATATTTTATTAAATATTTTTTTTGCTATAACTTTACGAATGTGAATATGTTGCTTCCCAAAATATATATATTGAAAATGATAGGCGACTGACCTAATTACTATTGTTAAAAGTTCCAAGAATAGATAAAAAAATGCCC
>CALVOH010000003.1 GCA_944350225.1 uncultured Clostridia bacterium
TTTATTTTTATTGATAGAACTAACTTTTCTCATAACACCTCCAAATTTGTTTTTTAAATTATATCAAACAAAATAATTGCAAGTCAATCAATATAACACAAGAACGACAACCATATCAAATTCATTTAAATTTGTAATATTTAATAATTTTAAAACAGTCATCTCACTTAATATTATGAGAAAAATAAAATTTTTAATTCTAAAAACTCAAATATAAATTTGTTGTTTTAGTAATGAAACTCAACACCAAATTTTGTTGTTTTAGTAGTGAAATTCAACACTAAATGCTGTTGGCACATTTTCGAGCTTCACTAGCTCCGAAATCTCAACACCTGCTATTGCCAAAATATTGTTGCCATCTGCAAGCACGGGTAAAAAATCTCTCTTCCTTTGAGGAATTTTTTTGTCAATCAAAAATGATTTTAGTTTTTTTGTTCCTCCGCCAAACTTAGTAAAGACATCCCCTTCTAATCTAAATCGCCAAAAGGCACTCTTTGAAACTTTTCTGTAATCGATGTAAATCACACCTTCCTTTGGCGTAAAATCTTTAACACGTCTTACAATCATTTTGCCCATTGTAGGCACGTCAAACTCTCCGCATTTGAATTCACATTTAAATTCTGGGACTTCAATCTTTTTATTGAAAAGTGTGATATATTCATAATCTTTAACTGCCACAACGTCAAACGGTAAAGACACGCGTTTTCCGTTTTCAAAATCTGAAGCAAGTGCCATAATCATATCGACGTGTTTTCTTTCAAAATCAAACTTTACTCCAATTTTTTTTAGTGCTTTTATAATCATTCTTGAAATAATAGGTCTTTTGTAAAGAAAATAGCTCAATGGAATTTTTGCTTCTTTTTCTTCATAAATGACAGCATCGTCATAAACTTGTGAATTTACAAAATCGTCATCTTCTTTTAACGTCGCGCCAAATTGACAAACCGATTTTATCACTGCTGGCCATTTCTTTGCAATTTCTGGTAAAATTGCATTTCGCAAAAAATTACGTGAGTAATAATTGTCTTTATTAGATTTGTCTTCGACATAATCCAAATTGTTTAAATTGATATAATCTAATATTTCCTCTTTAGAAGTTGTCAAAAGAGGACGAATATAACGACCTTCTCTGACAGGTTCCATACCACGAGCGCCAGACATACCTGACCCTCTAAAAATATGCATTAAAATCGTTTCTGCTTGATCGCTGAGATGATGCGCGAGTGCCAACTTGTCGATGACGTCTTTTTTAAATAGTGAATCAAAAATTGCATAACGTCCTTCTCGTGCCGCCGTTTCTATGCTTATACCTTTTTCTTTCGCAAGTTTAAGTGATTCTATTCTAAATTTATAAGAACGAACGCCCATTTGCTTACACATTTGCACAACAAAATTTGCCTCATCTCGAGACTCTTCACGAATTCCATGATCTATGTGGATTGCTATAACTTCGATGTCAAGCTTGTCTGCGTTTTCTTTAAGAAAGTGTAAAAGGGCAATCGAATCGCTACCTCCACTGACGCCAACCCCAACCCTATCACCTGGGCTAAACATATTGTTTTCTTCAATAAACTTTAAAACATTTTGCATACAAAAAAACCTCGTGAAGAAATTATACACGTTAATGCATAATAAATCAAGGTTTATTTTAAAAATTAATAATTTTTTTATATATCAAACACTTTTACCACCATAACTGTCATATCATCTCGCGCACATCCATCATTGTTTGCAAGTGCTTGCTCTAATATTTTATCAGCAATAGTTTGAGGATTTTTTGCATAGCAAGATTTTACGAAATCTTCAAACGCCTCATCTGTGGCAAAACTGTCACTTACGCCATCGGTAACAAGCACTATGTTGTCGCCAGAACTCACAACAACCTTTTTTGTCGTTGGATTGACTTTGTCAACTATGCCAAGAGGCAAGGCTCCACTTTCAATCCTTGAAACGTTTTCGTTTGACATAATCAAAGATATCGGTGACGCCATTTTAACAAAATCTGCAAATCCATTTTTTAAATCCAACACGCAAACATCCAACGCGGAAAATTTTTCTTCGCGCTGTAAAGATAAAAGCTTGTTTACACTTGATAAAACGAGTTCACTATCAAAACCTGCCTTATAGAAGTTTTCAATAAGCCCTATAGCTATTTCGCTCGTGTTTTCGGCATCTTTCCCGCTACCCATTCCATCACAAAGAGAAAACATAAAACGGTCTCCGTTTAACCTTTGAACACTGTGACTGTCACCACTGCGAGAGCTTCCTGCTTTTGTATGCTGTGAAATCGCAAATACGCAATCGTATTTTGATGCGGTTTTTAAACTTAAAGTCGTCCATCCTGGTTTTGTCGATGGAAATTTTTCATAAACTCCCATTTTCGACTTGCAAATTTTTCCTATTATATCTGCTATTTTTATTTTTTCTGCATCGGTGTTTCGAACTACCACTGAGGCCTCACACGTTCTCGCGTCTCTTTCAAAAACTATAACATCCGAGCACACAATATCATTAAACAGTAATTCATCAATTATTTTTTGTTCTCGCCGGCCGTCAAAAGATATTTCCGTGTCAACCTCTTTAGAAAGATCTCTCATTACACTTGAAATACCACCAAGCTGGTCGGCAATCAACATTTTTGACATGTCTATATTTGAAAGCATACCGCTATAAGATTTATATTGCCTAGTCAAACTGTTTGTAGCAGATATTATGCCATTCAGTCTACCACACCTTGAATTTAAATATGAAGGTATGTCCAAAAGCGTAATCTTTCCTTTTTCGAAAGCTATTGTTACCAATTCGTCCAACACTTTTTCCGTTTCTGCCTGAAAGGTCCTATGGCATCTCGCTCGATCCGGGCAACTTTCACAATTGCGCGAAACAATCTCATCTCTTAACAGTTTTTTTACTTCCTCTTCGCTTAAATTTTGTTTCACTAGCCCTCTAAAAACTTTGTTCATTTCGCCAAATACGTCAGAAAGCGAACCCAATCTACGTTTTAGAACTTCACGGTTTCTGTTAACAACATTCTTGACGGCAATCCTATCTCCTTTGAGGTCAAACACACCTTTTATTGACTCATAAATCTTATCTGGTATTAATGCAAAAATTATGCAACTTATTCCTGCCGGCAAAATAGAAATCCAACTAAAATCAGGATATAAGTTTAAAAAGTATCCAATTACAATCTCGGTAATCAACAACGATATTGCAGAAAAATATTTGCGATATGTTTTAAATGGAGATATCGCTAGCGCCCACAACATAAAAGGTGCAATAAATATAGGATTAAGAGTTGATATCAAAGTTCCAAGTCCTAGTATCGCTGCTACAAAAACCGAATAGTATGTTTTTGAACAATATGTTATTGCAAGTAAAACGAAGGACACAAAGAGTTTTAAAAAAGAAAACCCATACAACTGCACCGGCACAAGGCCACCAGCAAGTGCCATAAGTATTACGCCACCGCTAATAAGTTCTACAGCAGAAAGCCTATAATTAAACCCTCTAACAAATATGGCTTCAAAAAATGTAATAGATCCTAACATAAACAACACGCCTAGCACACATGAAGCCACGGAATAATAAATAGAATTAAAGTTGCTTGATGTTATTGCAAAAACCATTGAAGCTATTTGGCTTAAAAAACAATATATGCTTAGTTCCCAAACAGGCAACGGCTTTTTACAAAAATAATGTATAAGATAAGGAACAAACAAAAAAAAGACTGAGCAAATAGCTCCAATTATGCTTGGCATTGAATGGTCAAGGACAATGCTGGAAATTAAGTAAGCCGGGCAAACCAACCATATTTTTTGATTTGCCCAAACTAGCGCAAACATCATTGAAAACGCAAACGGGAATATCACGCCGGCTATTGAGGATAAGTTTAAAACAAAAAACAACCCTAAAAAGCCTATGCCTAAAAACAAATATTTAAGTTTTTCAAAAACGTTCATCTTTTACTCCTGCAAAGTGATTATAAAAAAATAAAAAAAAACTGCTAAAAATTATTTGCAGTCTTTTTGTCTTTTTTTTAATTCTTTTGTTGAACGGTTATTTTAAATTTTTTACTCCAACGGCTTTTTCAATTTGCTTCACGGTGTCTTTGAGATCTATATTTTCTATATAAAAATCAAATTTGTCAACACATTTTCTCTCCATTTCATACCGAGACATTCTCACCTTTATCATCTCTTCACTTTCGCCTCGATCTTTTAGTCTTTGATATAAAACAGAATTTGGAGCATCTAAAAACACTGTCTTGCAGTTTTTCTTTCCCAAATAATTTTGAACCTTTATAGCTCCGTTTACATCAAGGTCTTTTATATAATTTCTTTTTGTAGCTTTAATTTGTTCTAGTGCCGAACGTATTGTTCCATACATCAAATCAGCATGCACATTTTCATATTCGAAAAAAACGTCGTCTTTTATCATTTTTTCGAACTCTTTTTTTGAAACGTGTATGTAAGCATCTCTCTCGCCTTCACGCTTCGCTCTTGTTGTAACGGCTTTTAAATATTGTAAATTTGGATACTTTTTCATCAAAACATCTATAACCGAATTTTTACCCACTCCTGATGGGCCTATGATAATAGTTAACATTACATCTCCTTGAAAACAAAATTGACTTGAAATATATTTTATCATATTTCAAAAGACAAACAAACCTTTTTGCTTACATATGAAGATAATTCAAAATTCCACAAGCCACTGCATAACAAATTTCCTGACGATATTCATTTGAAAGCAGTAACTTTTCTTCTTCATGATTGGAAAGAAAACCAAACTCAACCAGTGCTCCCGGAACCTGCGTACAATTTAAAATGTAAAAATCTCCTGCGTTTGCTTGTGACTTGGCATAAGCTATATTTTCATACAAAGCATTTTGCAAACTTTGTGCAAGCGCTTGACCCCCATAATTCTTTTCATCAAAAAAAACGTGCGCTCCGCGAGATGAACTTAATGGAAAAGCATTCATGTGAACACTTAAAACTAAATCAGCAGCGCTGTCTTCAATAATTTTTTGCCTTGCCTCCATGTCTGAACGCTTTTTATTTGATGCGAGTGGCGAATATAAACCGTTTAAATCTGTTCTCGTCATAACGACTTTTAATCCCAGCCTTTCACAAATGGATTTTAAAGTTTCGGCATATTCTAAATTGAGTTCATTTTCTGTTATTCCACTCGATTTACCGATGCAGCCTCCATCTGCGCCACCATGCCCCGCATCAATAACAATGGAGTATTCTGGCTTGGGCGAGGATGTTGTTTGAACGGCATAAAAAATACCAAAAATAGCACAAATCAAAACTATGCTTATTAAGATAATGCACAATGTCCGTTTTTTTATTGTTAAAAATTTCATATTGTATATTATTAATTCACAATAAAATTTATGTTATGGTATTGACAAATCAAAAAAAACTTTGCTATAATGTGAACATGAGAAAAGTTGATTTTAAAAATATGCCTTTAAACAAACTGTTTAATCTTCTTTCGGATGAAGATAAACAGATTGTGTCTTTATATGAAAATGTTCGTAATATCAATATTGATATAATTGATTTACCAATATTAAAAAAATATAAATGCTATGCTTTCACAACTATTAGTCAAACTTTAAAAAGCATTCGGTCAAATTTGGTTACAGAAGCAAAACGTTCAAAAACCGATTTGAAAAAAGGCATATCGTCCATAAAAAATCTGCAGAATCCTGTTGTCAAAGCAATAAGAAACAACAATCAACCTTTGGCGTGGTATTTAGTCAAAAAAAAATTATACAGTCCTGTGAAACCTGATGAGATTTTTCCTTCACTTATCAATAACGCAAGCGATTTTATAGAAATAATTTTATATATGCCCTTAGAGAAAACAAAACGAAATGAACTTGCTATATATAGAATTTTAAAACGAATGATAAATAAGCCAGAAGATGAAAAGTTGTTATTGCAAGTATATGAAAAATTGAAAAAGACAAAATATTGTGACATCAATCAATACTCTTCTTTTAACTGGATAAATTATCTTACTTCAAAAAGTGCCAATAAAGTTCATTTCCGAAAAGGCACCGCTAATCGTCATGTGCCACAAGAGACTTATATGTTGCACGAAAGCATATTGACCTATCCCACAATCGTTCCATACCTATTAAAATTTAAAGATCTAGATGTTAACATAAAAAATAAGAGCAATATTGAAGAACCTTCAGAATTTTCAGAATTAGAAAATCCTTCTCCTACAAATGGCAACTTGCCGATCATGCAACTTTTTAGATGGGCTGATTTAATTCATATACTCAAACAACAGCATAATTATAAGTGTGGACTTGTTGGTATTTCTGATATGTATATAGATATTTTAGAAGAAATCTCAAAAAAGTATGATATAACAAAATCAAATGAATATATTGATGAATTTATTAAACGCGGTGCTATACTAGACTATAAAAATGCAAATGGTGAAAGTGTTGTTATGACAGCGATTCACCACTACCATGTACATGGAGTTGAAGTGTGCCGGCATCTTTTATACCCCGAAATTCTTCATGATATGGAAAAACTTAATGGGCATAGTTTATGGGCTGAACTTCCAGTAAAAATTTGTGAAATTTTATCTACAAAATTTCCATCAATGACAGATTCGTTGAACATCACATATTCTGAATATCTGTCAAACAAAACTGAGTATGATAGTCACCTCCCAAAAGACAAAATGATTCATCCAGACTTTTTAATTGATTTAATTGACAAAATTCCTAAACTTAATCTGCTTTTAGAGCGTACGTCACATATATCTTATGATTATGAGAGAAAATTCGGAGAAGAAAGCCCTGAATATATAGGGTTTAATAACAAAGCCCAAGCAATATTAGAAAAATATGGAATAGATGATCATTATTATTTTGACGCAGACGAGATTATAAATGCTGCAAGAAATGGATATCAAATCCAATCGCAAGGCATAGCAGAATATGAGAAATTTATCGAAGTTGAAGAAGAAAACCTTACTATAAAAACACCATAAAAGAAGCAGAAGAAAAGCACCGATTTGAGGATATTCCTTTTTAAAAATTTTTAAATTAAATTTAATTTCAAACAGCATATCAAACGATATGCTTTTTTCTTATCCCTATAAAATTATGTATGTCTTTCCTCTTAAAATTTTAAAATATACTGCCCTTACTTGACATTAACTCGACCATGTCCCGCGTCAATTACAATAGTAAAGCTCTTTTGTGGAACGTTTGCATTGACGACCATAAGAACCGAACATAAATAAATTAATAGAAACAACAGCAATATTATAATACAAAACAAGATTTTTCTTTTCTTTATTATGACAAATTTCATATAAATATTTTATTGAAACTCATATTTTATAGAACATCTTTTAATTTTTAAAAAATTGTTTTATTTTAACTTTTAATAAGAAAAATTGTTATTATAAGAAGATGTAAAAAGTAGAAAGGCATAAATTGGATAAAATTATGTTGACAAAAAACTACTACAAGATTAGAAATATTTATAAATTGATTATTGATATTTTTTAAATTAAATTATAAACACTTCTAATTATTAATTTAAGCATTGACAAAAAATACTTTATATGTTAGTCTTACAAAGAGGTAGTTTATGAAAGATAAATTGAAAAATGAAGCTATTGAAGATCTAAAAAAAAATATTGGCATTCTTAAAGATTTAAAAACTGGTTGTGCAGTTTTGGGGCTTGCTTGTGGATGTATGGGTTTAATTTTTTCGGGGGTCGGAATTCTTGAAGGATCAATTGCTTGCAATATTGGTCTCGCTGTTTTAATCCCTTCCTATGTTTCCGCTAAGGTTTCTCAATATCGTTTGGAAAAGATAAAAAAAGAATTGGAATCATCTACTAAAGAAGAATTTGACATATTTGAAGAATACAATCTCACCGATGAAGACGATTTAAACAAAGACAGATAAAATATTTATTTAAGGAGTTAAAATGAAAATTAAAGAACTTTTACGGAAGGTCGACAAAAAATTAAAAGAACTGCCACAAGAAAAATTGGCAGAAATAGAAAAAACAATCGATGAAGATATTGAAAAATTTTTTAGTTCTGAAGCAGAAGAAGATGATTTAACAATTCCAAAAGTTGTTGAAGAAAACTTTCCTTTTTTATTTAGATGACAATTTTCTTTGACAAAAAATCTAAATTGTGATAACATATCTTTCGAGGTAAACAATGTTTTTAAATCTTAATAACAATAATAATAATTTTAAACATCACATGAGTTTGTGAACTTTTGTTGTGTTGTTTAAATCACGGTTCACAAACCGTGATTTTTTTGTTTATATTGATTTGAATTTGATTTGTTTTGTTGTATACTTATAAAAATAGATAGTTTACTGATTAAAAGGAAAATATAAATTTATGGATTTAAAAGAAATTCAGCATCTGGCAGAACTTTCAAAATTAGAGTTTTCAAAAGAAGAACTTGAAAACTTTGCTTTGGATTTTGCTAGCCTTGTCAGTCTTGCTGATAAAATTAAAAACGCAAATGTAAAAAGCAATCGAGTTTTAAGTAGTATCGACTTAAAAGATTTGCGTGAGGATGATGTAAAAGAAAGCTTGCCAACAAAAACTGTTCTTAAAAATGCACCAGTTGCGAAAAAAGATAGTTTTGTTGTGCCAAGAGTTGTGGAGTAGAAAACATGGAAATTACTAAACTTTCTGCAATAGAATTAAGAGATGAAATATTAAAAAGAAATCTTTCATGCTATGAAGTAGCAAAAGCATTTATTGACAATATAAAAAAATATGAGAGTTACAATGCTGTTTTGGAAATCTTTGATGACGCATTACAAAACGCAAAAGTAATGGACAAAAAAATTGCCGAAGGCTTTAATGGAAAACTCGCCGGCATGCCTGTTATAATAAAAGACAACATACTTTATCAAGACAAAATATGTAGCTGTGGTTCAAACTTTTTGAAAAACTATAAGGCAGAATACAATTCAACTGTTGTAAAAAAATTAATTGATGAGGGAGCAATCATTCTTGGAAGAGCAAACATGGACGAATTTGCTATGGGTAGTTCAACAGAAAACTCCGCTTTTGGTATAACTCACAATCCTATCGCTTTTGACCGTGTGCCAGGTGGTTCGTCTGGCGGTAGCGCGTGTGCTGTTGCACTTGACATGTGCCCTATTTCTTTAGGCACAGAAACAGGAGGAAGTGTTAGACAACCAGCAAGCTATTGTGGTATTTACGGATTAAAACCTACCTATGGCAGAATTTCCAGATATGGAGTGGTCGCTTTTGCTAGTTCTCTTGACCAAGTCGGCATTTTTTCGAAAACGATTGAGGACAATGCTTTGATGTTAGAAGTTTTAGCTGGATATGACGAAAACGACGAAACGAGCGCAAAAGTCAAAGTTGATAATTATACAAATCTTGATGATGCAATCAAGACAAAAATTGGTGTGCCTATTGAAATATTAAACATGACAAAAGGACTAGAATGCGAAAAGAACTTTAAAAACTTTATCGAATTTTTAAAACAACTAAATTTGGAAATTGTCCCTGTTTCAATTAAAAACATCGAGCTGGCATTAGCGACTTATTATATTCTCGCTCCTGCTGAGGCGACAAGCAATTTGGCAAGATTTGATGGTGTAAAATACACTTCACGTAGCTTAGCTGCAAAAAACCTACAAGAGATTTACAAACAGAGCCGAAGCCAAGGTTTTGGCAAAGAAGTGAAAAGAAGAATTATGCTGGGAAACTATGTGCTGTCTTCTGGATATTATGATGCATACTACAACAAAGCTAAAAGTGTGCAAGGATTGCTGATCGAACAATGCAATGAAGCTTTTAAAAAGTGTGATGTTTTAGTTATGCCTACAACTTTAGGCGAAGCTTACAAAATTGGAAGTAAACCTAGTGACCCTGTTGAAACCTACAAAGAAGATGTTTTCACGGTTACCGCAAATATCGTAGGCTCTCCTTCCCTTTCCATACCTTTTGGGAAGGGCAAAAACAACTTACCTCTTGGAATACAACTATTTGGCAAAAAGTTTGATGAAAAAACGATTTACAGTTTAGCAAAATTTATACAAAACAACATAAAATAGGAGTCTTTTTATGCAATATGACGTCATTATAGGTCTAGAAGTTCATGCAGAATTAAAAACGAAAAGCAAATGCTTTTGTTCGTGCAAAAACGAATATGGCTCATCACCAAACAGTAACTGTTGCCCGGTGTGTGTGGGCTTGCCTGGGGCTTTGCCTATCCTTAATAAATACGCCGTAGAACAAACTATAAAGGCAGGGCTAGCACTTGGCTTTGAAATCAATAAAACTGCTATATTTGAACGAAAAAATTATTTTTATCCAGATCTCGCAAAAGCTTATCAAATCAGCCAATTAGAAAAGCCTATTTGCATAAATGGACATTTAAAGGTTTTTGACAAGCAAATTCCAATTAATAGAATACACCTTGAGGAAGACGCGGGAAAGCTTGTACATGAAGGAAAGGAAACTTTTGTCGACTACAATCGTGGTGGTGTTCCACTTATCGAACTAGTAACGGACGCTTTAAAAGAACCTCATATGGAAACAGCTGATGAGGCGATTGAGTTTTTAACTAAATTAAGACAAATTTACGTCTACGCTGGAATTGCAGACTGCGAACTAGAAAAAGGTCAAATGCGTGCAGACGTAAACATTTCACTTAAACCAAAGGGTAGCGATAAATATGGTACAAAAGTTGAAATGAAAAATCTTATGGGTTTTAAATCTATTTATAGTGCTATAAATTATGAAATTGCAAGACAAAAAGAAATTCTCGACGATGGTGGTGTGGTAGAACAAGAAACTCGAAAGTGGGATTTTGACAAAGGCGAAAGTTATACAATGCGCACAAAAGAAAACGCAGAAGATTACAGATATTTTCCTGATCCAGACTTGCTTGCTGTAAACATAAGCAATGAAGACATTGAAAGAATAAGAAAGCAGTTGCCTCCTCTTCCAGACGAGATTAAGGAAAAATATATCACACAATACGGGCTTAGCGAATATGACACAGACGTCATCTTGGCAGACAAGAAAATAGCAGATTTCTATGAAGAATGCATTCTTGAATACGACAAGCCAAAAACAGTAGCAAACTGGTTTACAACCGAAATCCTTGCTAGAATCAAAGGAGGCGCTGGACTTGGCATCTCAAAAGAAAATCTCGTTTGGATTATACGTGCCGTTGACGATAAAAAAATTCAGCGTCTTACAGCAAAGGAATTTTTGGCTGACATCTGGAGCAAAAACGTCGATGCAGAAGCAGAAGCAAAAAAACGTGGAATAATGGCAGACTTATCTTCCGACTTTGTATTCAGCATTTTAGACAAGGTTTTACAAGAGAAAAATGAAGTCGTGACGCAATATAAAAACGAAAAAGATGAAAAGATTTTAAACTTTTTGGTAGGACAAGTCATGAAAGAAACAAAAGGCAAAGCCAATGCCCAAGAAGTTAAAGAAAAACTAAAAGAAAAATTAAGTGATTAAGGAGAAAGTTATGTATAGAAACATGATGCTTGATAAAGTTGATGAAAAGCTTATTGGCAAATCCGTCAAACTCGCTGGTTGGGTAAACACAATACGTGATCACGGTGGAATAGTTTTCATCGATCTTAGAGACAAAACAGGAGTCGTTCAGCTTAAAACCAATGACGACAGCCTTCTCTCCTCTCTGACAAGAGAAAGCGTCATCAGCGTAACAGGAAAAGTCGTTTTGAGAAGTCATGACACAGTCAACCTCTCAATCAAGTCTGGAAAAGTGGAAGTTGAAATCGACGATATGAGAGTTTTGTCTAAATCGAGAGCGATGTTGCCTTTTGATGTTAAGGACAGTATGAAAACAAATGAAGAAGTCCGTTTAAAATATCGTTATCTTGATTTAAGAAACGACAAAATGCAGTCGATGTTAAAACTAAGAGCAGACGTTGCTTTTGACACACGGCTGATTATGAGAGAACTTGGATTTACAGAAGTCGCAACACCTATTTTAACCGTTCCAAGTCCAGAAGGCGCACGCGATTATCTAGTTCCTAGTCGTGTTCATAAAGGAAAGTTTTACGCACTACCACAAGCCCCTCAGCAATTTAAACAACTTTTAATGTGCGGTGGCGTTGACAAATACTTTCAAATAGCTCCTTGCTTTCGAGATGAAGACCCAAGAGCTGATAGATTGACTGGCGACTTTTATCAAATAGACATGGAAATGAGTTTTGCTACACAAGATGATGTTTTGTCCACCGTTGAAACTTTGGTAGAAAAATTATTCTCTAAACACAGCAAATTCCCTTTTAATAAAGGGCCATTTAAAAGATATGCTTACAAAGAAGCGATGACAAAGTTCGGAACAGACAAGCCTGATTTAAGAAACCCAATTGTTATGGTGGGGCTTGAAGACGTCTTTGCAAACACAACCTTTTCAGCTTTTAAAAATCGAACCGTAGAAGGCTTTTCCGTAAACGCTAGCGCACAACCTCGTAGCTTTTTTGATAGACTCCAAAAGCTTATGCTTGATGAGGGCGCTGAGGGACTTGCATGGGTTAGAGTTCAAGAAGATGGAACTCTTAAAGGACCTATCGTTAAATTTATCTCGAAAGACGAATGCGACAACTTGATCAAAAAAACAAATGCCAAAATTGGTGATGACATCTTTGTCATTGCAGACGCAAATCCAAAAACTTGTTACAAACTTGCAGGAATGCTTCGCAATGAGGTTGGCGAGAAACTCAATCTAATTGACAAAAATAGAATAGAGTTTTGTTGGATAGTAGATTTTCCAATGTTCGAACTAAGCGACGAAGGTAAAATAGAATTTTGCCACAACCCATTCAATATGCCAAAAGCAACATTGGAAGATTTGAAAACAAAAGATCCATTGACTATTGAGGCATATCAATACGATCTGGTCGCAAATGGATATGAAGTGGCATCAGGCGCAGTTAGAAACACAGATAAAGACGTCATGATCAAACTCTTCGAAATCGTCGGATATGGCGAAGAAGAAATTCAAAGACGGTTTGGCGCACTTTACACCGCGTTTCAATACGGCGCACCTCCTCATGCAGGTGTTGCGCCTGGATTTGAAAGACTGCTTATGCTTATGCTTGGAATAACAAACATACGCGACGTAGTGCCTTTCCCTATGAATAGCAGAGCGCAAGATTTGCTTATGGGTGGTCCAATCGAAGCAGATGAAAAACAACTTCGTGAACTGCATATAAAATTAAGGCAATAAATAATTTTGTTTATAAAAAGAAAGTCAAACAGACTTTCTTTTTTTTGTTTGAAAAGCTAATTTTATCACAAATATAATTTTTATCTTGAATGCTTTTTATTTCCTACAATCTTTATTTTTAATTATTGCATATGCTACGCTTGACAAAAACATAAAAATTTTTCATACTAATCATATGAATAGTTTTTTACTCGCTTTAGCAATGATTTTTACCTTTTCGAGTAACTTTGTTGCGGGACAAAGTGTTTTTGTTATACCAAACAACGCCTCATTATATAGTGAGCCAAATTTTCAAAGCGAAGTGCTAATAGAACTAGAAAAAGGCACAAATCTTGAAATACTGACGGAAGAGGAAAACGGATTTTTGTATGTTAATTATAATAATACACAAGGATATATTTATTACGAATTTGTTGGAAAAACCTTAGATGAACAAGAAAAGGTTTTGTCTTATAATGCTACCGTATTGAACAACACAACTGTCTATTCCCTAACATCAAATGAAAAAATATGTGATTTGGAAAAAGGAAAAAGGGTTTTCCTATATCAAGGTTATGACAAAGACAAAGATATGCTTGCTGTTCAATTTGAAAATGAGGGAGAGATCTTGTTCGGTTTAATTCGTATTGAAGACGTTAAGCCAGACGGTGTAAACACAGCACTTATAGTCGCCATATCTGCAATAGTAGCTGTCGTAAGCATAATAATAATACTACTAGGAATAACAAATAAAAAACGGCACAAAAAGTTGAAAAAGCAGACTTGACATGCTAAACTCCTCTCAAAAAAGGAGTTTTTTTTATGAATGAAATTGACAAACTGAAAGAGGAAACCGAAAAGATAAGAAGAGACCTTTGGGCCTTGTCGAATAGATCCAGCACTGGTTCTTCTACTGCTGGACTAGAACAATTAGAAACGAAAATTACCTCAATTGAAAATGCACTATCAAATTTTAACTCTCGCCTTACATTCGTCGAAAACAAAACAAAAGATCCTGTAAAAACAATCATTTTTGACATGAATAGTGATGACAGCTCATTAAATTATGGCTTTACAAATGGAATGGTCCCAGAACAATCTATTGCAAGAGAAGATTTGTCAAGTTTTAAATATTTTAAATTTTATATAGTCAGTGGCGAAAGTGAATGCGTTTTAAAGGTAGATTTACCATCGGCCGACGCACAACCTTACAGCATTAATCACACATTTGCCCAAAACTCTCGAGGCTTTTTAACTGTTTTTATAGAATTTTCCGCAGATTTAAGCACTATCACCTTCACTGATATGGTCTATCTTTTATATGCAGGAAATTCCGGGACACCTGCTACGATCGTATGGAACGACACTACCTTATCGTCATACGGTCATATAAAAAAAATAGAAGCTTTTTCGTAATCAATAAAAAAATGACCTTGATTTATTACAAGGTCATTGTTCCACTCGCAAATAAATAAATTAAATAGGTTAAAAATCCTAAGGCGAAAATCACTGCAAATGCTTTAACGGCACCAGACCACGCTCTTGAATATTTTGTAGCAAATGGTCGCGACGATGTAAAAAGAATTGCAGAACCTAATCCTAAAATCGCCAAGACTGCCATATTTATGTTTATTAAATCCAAAAAATACAAAATCAACATTGCAACAAGCGTGGCAGACAAAACAATCCCCAATATTTGTGATAATTGAACATCTTCTTTTTCGTTTTTTGTGTAATCCATTCTCATATTAAAATTATAAAATTTTTAGACCATCATGTCAACTGTTTTAGCCTTCCATAATCATTTTATCAGCAATAAGAGCTATAAGTTCGCCATTTGTTGGCTTTTCATTACTGTTATATATTTTTAATCCGAAAAGTGCATTTATATTTTCTATTTTGCCTCTATTCCAAGCGACTTCAATCGCGTGTCGCATACCTCTTTCCACTTTTGATGAGCTTGTTTCAAATCTTTCTGCAATTGTAGGATACAATTGTTTTGTGATTGATCCTATTATTTCAGGTTTTTCAACTGCAAGTTTAACAGCTTCTCTCAAAAACTGATACCCCTTTATATGAGCAGGAATTCCAATGCTTATAAAAATATTTGAAATTTTCTCGTCTAGTTGTTTGCTTGCTTTCATAGACAAAACAGAGTTGTTTTTATGGCTGTCCAACAAATCAAACATTCTTTCTTCCAACACCTCTGGTGCGACAGGCTTTACCATAAAATAACTTGCGCCTTCATCCATCGCCTTTGTTACAAAGCCACTATGAGACAAGTTTGTAACAAAAATTACCTTCGGAATCTTTTCGTGCATCTCTTCTTTTAACTTTTCCAAAACGACAAAGCCGTCTATCCCACTTAACATAACCTCAATAATCAAAAAATCAGGTTTAAGTAAAGGCACATCTTTGACGACCTCATCGCCGTTTGGGCTAACACCCACAAGCGCAAATTTTTCGCTTTGGCGAAAATATGTTACAATCGAGTTTCCATCAGCTTTGTCTGCAACATAAACTCGAATTTTTCCTTTGTGAATCGGCAGATTTTCCATAATTTCTCACTCCTTTTATATAATATTTTGAAAAATCATAAATTTCACTTGTTTTGTGAAACATATTTAAATTATCACAAAAAGCCGACAAAAAAAAGAATAACTCGCATCAAATAATGCGAGTTGTGTCTAATTTTGTTGAAACCTGATTATGCCTTTTTTTTACCTAAAAAAGCTTAAAATTTGTTGATTACAAAATACTAATTAATTGTCTTTCCTAGGAGTTTAGGATTTGTTTGCGCAGTAAATGAAACTTGATATAAATAATAGTTAGCATCAGTTTGCTCTTCTTCGCTCACCTCAGCCTCTTCGCTTTGATCATAAACTCGTTGAGCATAAAAATAAACATTTTTCAAGTTGCCGCTCTCATGAATTTCATACCCTGCTTTGTCGCTTATAACAGTCATGCCGTCGACAAGAACTTTTATTTCTTCTGGTTCTAAAACACTTAAATATGATATTCCGTCTTCTGTGGAGAAAAATACTAGGTCATTATTCACAAACAGCACCGAATTGTATTCTCCACTTGCCAACAATCTTATAGGCTCGCTTGAATTATCTGCTTTATAAAATAGTTGTGCTTCTCCTGAAAGTGAGGACTCAAATATATATCCATTAAAACTGCTAGCTGTTTTGCATTCTATTCTAAATATATTGTCTATTTGGGCTGAATAAAATGGTTTTTCTAGTGCTGAAAGGAAACTGGTCGTAGCAAGTTTTTGTGTGTTTAGTTTGTATGTGTTTGAAACACCTGTAATTTCATTTAATCTTGTAAGAAAAAGTTCGTTTCCTTCTCTTCCTGTAAACGTGATCGTGTTGTTTATTGTGCTACTAATTGATCGCGATTGCTTTGAAGCCAAATCAAATTCAAAAACTTCATTCCCTGATTGCCCGAACTCGTTCTCTTTGTCTTGTGTATAATATAGCTTTCCATCAAATTCGTCGTTTTCCTTAGGCAAAGCGACGCTTGTTGCAGAAGCAGAGATTTCAATCTTTTCATCGTTAGCCAAATTGATTACATTTAAAGCTGTTCCATCGTAGATTATAAAATAACTTTCCCCATCGAATTGAACTGCTCTAAATTGAGCTTTCTCGCTGTCAAAAGAATTCGTCGTCATAATTTCTTTGGTATCTTTCCCGTTCAGCCTGGTTTTAAAAACAGAAACATAAGTGAAAACATATTCATTAAACTTTGTTTTATGTTTGTTTGGACTAGTGTAATAAACAAAATCTCCAAGCACAAAACTATACATGTTTTCATATCCCAAAACTTCGCTATTTAACTTGTTTACATTTTCAGGTGAAGAGTATTGTTGTGTTTCTTCGTTAAGGTCGAGTCTTGCGAGATATGAATATTCAGCACCTGCATTAAACTCGTCCATCGATGTTATATCAGAGTTGACATAACCATTTGCATAAAAAATATTGTCGTCCACCACCGACACTATGCCACCATTATAAAGTATTTGCCCACTTTTACTGTTTGGAATACCACTAGAACTTGAACAAGCCACAAGAGATATTGAAAAAAATCCAACAAGCAACAAAAGTGAAAATATCTTAATTAATTTTTTCATCTACTCTCCATTAATAAGTCATATTGTGATTAAGTCTATCATTTTTTTTCTTTTATGTCAATTATTTACAAGTTATTTGCTTTTAAACGTCAATTTTGACCAGTTGATTATCCACCATGTCACAGGATGTGAGATAAAAATTGATTCCATCTAATTTAAATTGATTTTTTTTTCGCTTAACGCCGTGGATATGCCCGAACACGACCGAATCAACCTGAGCTTCTTTCAAAAGCTTTGTAAATTCGCTTTCCTCTTTTTTAAAATTGCATGGCGGATAATGCATCATACAAATTATTTTTTCGTTGTTCGTTTGCAACTTTTTAGCACTAGCTAAGGTCAATTCCAATCTTATTAGTTCACGTTTAAATATCTTTTCGTCTTCTTCCGATGCAAACTCACCATTTTCAGAAACAGTCCAACCTCTCGTGCCACATATGATTACGTCTTCAAATTTTATTGCGTCATTTTGTATGGCAAAAATGTTTTTTGGTAGCATTGCTCGAACAGCCGAAATCGAAGACCACCAAAAATCATGGTTTCCACGAATTATTATTTTTTTTCCTGGCAAGTCTTTAATCAAATCAAAGTCAGCTTTCGCTTCTCCCAATTTCATAGCCCAAGAAAAATCGCCTGCAAGCAAAACTAAATCTTCTTCTTTTACTTTCGCGCGCCAATCTTCAAATATTTTTTCTTCATAGCCTTCCCATGTAGGCCCAAAAATGTTCATCGGTTTTGGATTGTTTATCGACAAGTGTAAATCGCTAATTGCAAAAACTTTCATTAAATTTCCTTCAACACTTCACCGACAACTTTCATGTCGCAAGCGCCCTGATAATTTTGTTTAAAATATTTCATCACCGTAGGCACACTTTTATCTGGCAAGGTTAAAATGATGTCTTTTATTTCTTCACGAGTAAGCATTTTTGGCAAATATTTTTCTACAAGCAAAATCTGTTGTGAAATTTTTTCTGCCATCTCTTTATTGCCCACTTTGATATAATTGTCTCTCTCTTCACAAAGCTCTTTACTCGTTTTTTGAAGAAGGTGCGATGCGTCGCCATCTGTAAGTTGTAAACCTGCTTGTCTTTTGTTTATTTCTTCAAGTTTTAACTTATTTAAAAGCACACTATAAAGAGCTCTTGCCGTTTGATCTTTGGTTTTAATAGCCTCCACATTTGCCTTTTTGATTTGATCAATAATCATAAAACCTCCTTAAGTCAATATAAATTATACAAAATTTGTTAGAATTTTCAAAGCAATTACTCGAAATCTATTGACATTTGATTGAAAAATTATATATAATTAAATCACACTTAAATTTGGCGGTATAGCTCAGCTGGCTAGAGCGTACGGTTCATACCCGTAAGGTCACTGGTTCAAGCCCAGTTACCGCTACCAATAAATATTGCAATTTTTAAATTGCAATTTTTTTTATTCTATCAAGACTTTAAACTTTAACAACTGAATATGACAAGTAAACATTCAAATTTGGATAGATTATTGTTATTGTGGCATTTGTAAAATCTTCTAGCACTATCATTGTAAGCTCTTTGTATATCTTCCCTTCACTTGTAAATAATTTTGGTTCTTCATTTTTGACATTTGTTTCAAATATCAATAAGTCATCTTTAACATATATAGTTCCGTTTTTTAATTCTGCGTTTGAATTGAATATCAGTTTTATTTCTTGCTCATATTCAATTTCCACTTCTATCTCTTTTATTAATTCATCGTTTAAATACACTAAAAGTCTGCTCGTTCCACTTTGCTTCCCTGTTATTGTTAGATTGTTGATTGACAGATTATTGCCTTCTTCTTTTAACTCTATCTCGGCTTGTCCTGTGTAATATACAGGGGTTATTGTTTTGTCTATTGTAAAAGATTGATTTTGAGATAAACATATCTCGTTCGGCAATTCAATATTTGGCGAAACTGAGAGCACTTCAACTTCTACCGTTTGTTTTTGCGTTTGTAATGTAAAGGTTATTATAGTTGTTCCTATCTTACTCGCAGTTATAATGTTTTTTGATACTTTAACTGAACTTCCTTCTAATGTTAAAGAATAATCCTTGTATGATTGAAAACTTTTTTGATTATCAATCCCGTCTTCTCTTGCTTTGTCTATCTCTTTATCTAACAAATACAACGTTATCTTACTTGGAAGGTCTGTTATCGGCCCATCTGGGTTTTCTAAAACACTTATCTTTGTTGTTGTAATTGCCCTATCTTCTCCCCTCGTCGCCGTTGCTCGTAACGTAGCTGTTCCCACTTGTTTCGCGTATATGTAACCGTCTTGTAAGATAGCTATGTCTTCATTTTCTATAACAAATGTTACTGTGGCTTCTTCGTCAGAGCATTTGTATGTAATAGGTTTTACTTCGTCAACTTGTATTGATATTTCATCAACTGCTATGCTTAAATCTGTCGCTTTCGGTTTTGTTACCATGACACAGATTATCGCTATCACGCAACACATTATAGCCATCACCGCAGATATGCTTATCACTACTTTCAACTTCTTCGTCATATCTAAATCTTATACCTATCTTTGTCGAAATACAAATGTTTATATCGAAAAAAAACTAAATTTTACTTTGCTATCATTTAAAACATTTCACAATAGAAAAAATCGGCAAGACTAGATACGCCAATGATTAAATTTTTAATATAATATTTTCAAGTTCATTAAGATATTCTTCTGCTTTCTTTTCGTCGGAATGCTCTATCATAATTCTAATTTTTGGCTCAGTTCCACTAGCTCGAACAAGCACTCTGCCTGCAGGGGCTATATTATTTGAAATTTGAAGAATTTTTTGTGATAAAAACTCATTGTTCAAAACTTTTAATTTGTCTTCAACAATCACATTTTTGTTTTTTTGTGTTAAAAGTTTTGCATCAAACAACTGCGACAAACTTTTATTTTTTTCTTTCATGATTGTAGCGACACACAATGCAGAGAGTATTCCATCTCCAGTATTTAAAAAATTTTTCATTATTATATGCCCAGACTGCTCACCACCTAGCGACAAATTCATTTTATCCATAGCTTCTATCACATATTTATCCCCTACATCAGTTCTAATAAGATTTATTTTCTTTTTATTTAAAGCTAGCAAAAGTC
Organism: uncultured Clostridia bacterium; assembly: GCA_944350225.1. Lineage (GTDB taxonomy): Bacteria > Bacillota > Clostridia > Christensenellales > UBA1242 > Caccovivens. The sequence continues at coordinate 20,522 of CALVOH010000003.1, forward strand.
CTGTGTTAGTATGACTTGTTCCAACTACGGTATTCCCGTTCAAAAGACCTTTTTCATGCATGCTAACGGCCAAGATATATACCAACATATCCCCGTCAAATACGCGTCCATTTTCATCTACTGCTATCACTCTGTCCGAATCGCCATCAAAAGCAAAACCGACGTCTGCTTTTTCATTTAACATTTTTTTTCTTAAATTCTCTATATGTGTAGAACCACACTTCTCGTTTATTTTCATTCCATTGTTTGCACATGCAGTTTTTAAGACTTGCGCGCCCATTTTGTTAAAAACTCTTGGTGCTATTTTATAAGCAGCACCGTTAGAACAATCGAGAATGATTTTGAGTCCTTCCAAATTTCCCGAACAAGAGCATAAATAATTTGAATATAATCGTTGCAAGGAGCTTTTCTTTTTATATTTCCCAACACGCAGTGACGACAAAATTTGAGGGCACCCAAAATATCTCTCCAAATCGGCCTCTTCCTTTTCGCTTAGTTTTTTGCCGTAGGAACCAAAGATTTTTATCCCATTATATTCACGAGGGTTGTGAGATGCAGAAATCATAACTCCGTAGTCAAAACCTTTTAGCTTTGTAATGTAAGAGACGCCGGCAGTAGGTAGCACACCTGCATCAAAAACATTTGCCCCACCTTTTAACGCGCCTGTTGCTAATGCACAAATTAAATAACTTCCGCTCTGACGCGTATCAGTCGCAATTAAAATTTTTGCATTATTTTTTTTACGGGCAAGTGCATTGCCTACCATTTGTGCTATCTGCTCAGTAAGGTCATTGTTTACAATTCCACGTATCCCATCTGTTCCAAAGTATATCCCCAATTTTATTTACCTCTCTTTAAATATCTTTCTGCCTTTTTAGGTTTTACTTCTTGCCTAACTCTTCCAATAACAAAATCACTTTCTTCCGTGGAATTTGTTACTGTCGTTCCAGCGCATATATATGATCTTTTAGCAATATTCACCGGCGCTATAATGTTGCAGTTACTACCAATAAAGGCTTCATCACCTACTTTGCTTCGATTTTTTTCCTTACCGTTGTAATTTGCAAAAATAACTCCACAACCTATATTGACCTTTTCTCCTATATCGACATCACCAATGTATGCAAGATGACTTGCTTTACTACCAAATCCAATACTAGAATTTTTAACTTCAACAAAATTTCCTATTTTTACGTTGCTTGCGAGAAAACTGTTTGGCCTTAAATGTGCAAATGGACCAATTTTACATTTTGCACCCACCATGCTTTCTTCAATAACACTACATTCAATTTCACAGTCATCGCCAATCGTACTTTCAAAAATTATTGAATTTGAGCCGATGTTTACATTATTTCCTATTTTGCAGTGCCCTTTTATAACTACATTCAACCCAATATTTACATTTTCTCCAAATTCAGCTTCCTTAGAAATTGATACTTGCTTAACATTTAATATTTTTGGCTTCATAACCCCTCAAAAAAAAGTGTCATCGTTTTTTAATATGCTTTTTTTACGACTTTTGTGATTTTCTTTGACTTTTTTAGAAAAAGAAAGTATAATTTGCCTAATTTGGAGGAATAAAATGCTGATAGCATCAAACGAAACAACTTTGACAAAAAAAGAGATATTGCGCATGCAAAACATATCTATATTAAGAAGCTGTTGGATGGTGGCAATTTTTGCAGTTGTTTTTGTTTTGCTGGCTTTTAGAATAGAAAATGGACAATTCGTTTTTGAAAGTGTGTTTTTTGCTGTGTTGGGCGCTGTTACTTTGCCATTGTATTTCGTTGTTGTAAAATTGTTAATGTCAAAACAAAACAAACGTATTCCAGCTTTAACAAAATACAAATATAATTTTTATAATGATAGAGTTGATGTAGAAGCGTCAAACGGTAAAATGTCAGAAAAACTTTCAGTCAAATTAAGTGATGTAAAAGATTACAAATCAACAAAAAACAAATTTTTACTTATAGTAGACAAAAACATAACACTTTTTATTAACAAATCTGGGTTTGCTAGTTTAGAAGAACAAACTAAACTTGAAAAATTATTCGCTTTAAAAATTACAAAAAAGAAGATTTAATTTTTTTAAATAAACAAAAGACAGCAAATTCTGCTGTCTTTTTTCGTAGTTTTTTAATCTCATAAAAGTCTTAAACTTTAACAACTGAATATGACAAGTAAACATTCAAATTTGGATAGATTATTGTTATTGTGGCATTTGTAAAATCTTCTAGCACTATCATTGTAAGCTCTTTGTATATCTTCCCTTCACTTGTAAATAATTTTGGTTCTTCATTTTTGACATTTGTTTCAAATATCAATAAGTCATCTTTAACATATATAGTTCCGTTTTTTAATTCTGCGTTTGAATTGAATATCAGTTTTATTTCTTGCTCATATTCAATTTCCACTTCTATCTCTTTTATTAATTCATCGTTTAAATACACTAAAAGTCTGCTCGTTCCACTTTGCTTCCCTGTTATTGTTAGATTGTTGATTGACAGATTATTGCCTTCTTCTTTTAACTCTATCTCGGCTTGTCCTGTGTAATATACAGGGGTTATTGTTTTGTCTATTGTAAAAGATTGATTTTGAGATAAACATATCTCGTTCGGCAATTCAATATTTGGCGAAACTGAGAGCACTTCAACTTCTACCGTTTGTTTTTGCGTTTGTAATGTAAAGGTTATTATAGTTGTTCCTATCTTACTCGCAGTTATAATGTTTTTTGATACTTTAACTGAACTTCCTTCTAATGTTAAAGAATAATCCTTGTATGATTGAAAACTTTTTTGATTATCAATCCCGTCTTCTCTTGCTTTGTCTATCTCTTTATCTAACAAATACAACGTTATCTTACTTGGAAGGTCTGTTATCGGCCCATCTGGGTTTTCTAAAACACTTATCTTTGTTGTTGTAATTGCCCTATCTTCTCCCCTCGTCGCCGTTGCTCGTAACGTAGCTGTTCCCACTTGTTTCGCGTATATGTAACCGTCTTGTAAGATAGCTATGTCTTCATTTTCTATAACAAATGTTACTGTGGCTTCTTCGTCAGAGCATTTGTATGTAATAGGTTTTACTTCGTCAACTTGTATTGATATTTCATCAACTGCTATGCTTAAATCTGTCGCTTTCGGTTTTGTTACCATGACACATATTATCGCTATCACGCAACACATTATAGCCATTACCGCAGATATGCTTATCACTACTTTCAATTTTCTCGTCATATCTAAATCTTATACCTATCTTTGTCGAAATACAAATGTTTATATCGAAACAGGGTCTATCTTTACCCCAATGAGATGGTTAGTGAACACTCTTTGTAGGTCGCATTATTAATAAGAGAAAGAGTCACATCGCTATTACCCATTTTTAAAATAACCAACAATAAATTATCATTTGTGAAAACATATGAAATTTGATTAAAATATTTTTCATTTAAATCGTTCAAAATATTATTTGAAAATTCAACATAATCATTGGCAGTATTTAGAATTGCACAACAACTTTGCGAACCAACTTTTTCTTCTTCTATTTTCACAACATCAACAAAGTTTAGGTCTATATCAAAGCGAGAATAAATTTCTTTTTTAAACTCTTCTATCTCTGCACTATCTTGCTCAATATCAATATCGTTGGTTATGTCATCCTGAAAAAGATTGTCATTTTCTTGATTTTCCTTTTCTTCATCTACAATACTCTGGTCTTTGTCCACCTCGACATCAGTCTCCTCACTGCTGTCGACCGATTCCTTGCCTTCATCTTCGCCAACAATCTCTCCACTGTCATCTTCTAGCCCTGTGTTATCTTCTCCAACATCAGCACTCGTATTATCTTGGTTTTCGTCACCGTTGTTATTTACCTCGCCATTATCGACGTTTTCATCCTTATTGAATTCACTATTTTCTTCGTTTTTAACTTCATCACCATTTGTTAAGCCCTGCCCATCATCAGTTTCTATTTCATTGTTTCCTTCGTTAGAAGAATTTTGATTGTCTTTATCCAAAAAAGTTCCGTCTTGATCTGAAAAAATTTGATCTTGAATTTGTTCTTCATTAACATTCACATTGTTGCTTGTCTTTCCACACCCAGAAAAACTAAAAGCGAAAACAAAACACAGCAAAAATAAAAATAGCTTTTTCATGCCTCCTCCACGACGTTATATTTTAGCACAAAAAGAAAAAATGAAAAAACATTTTGTCGAAATTTGCTACTCTTTTTAGAAAAATGATGTTATTCTTTTAAAATTTTACATTTTTAAAAAAACAATCTTCGGCAAAAAACATTTGTTGCAGAAAAACAAAATTTTACAAAATGCATGTTGACTTAACAATTAGGATTGAGGTATAAAAATTAAATAGTTTTAAAAAGGTTTTTTAAAATAATTGACAGTTTTTATTTTGTATGTTAAAATAATTGACGTGACAAAAAAGTCACCTGTTGTGGCTAAACCCCACAAATTTTTAAACGATAGTGAAGAAATTGAAATTTCAACTGATTTTTTTGGGGAGATACTCAAGTGGTTGAAGAGGCGGCCCTGCTAAGGCTGTAGGTCGGGCAACCGGCGCGAGGGTTCAAATCCCTCTCTTCCCGCCAATTGCGAGCAATCCGAACCCTTTGGGTTTGATTGCTCCTTTTTATTTTCTATATATTCAATTTCTTGTGATATATCTGGCTTTTCATTTAACTTTAATTGCTTACTTTTATCACTTGTTATATTAAAGTAAATTTCGCAATGTTCATCATATAAAACAACTCTATTTACAAACATATCAATCAGTCTTTGTTTTGCATTTTCAAGAGAATAATCTAAATCTTTAAAAGACTTCAAATATTCATATATAAGTTCTTCACTTAATGGTTTAATTGTTAGCATTTGTCTGCTAGCAATTTTTTCTTTTATTTCTCGTATTCTAACTTCAAGTTCTTTCATTCTATCATTTGTTGTGTCATTAAATATTCCATTCTCAAGAGCAATTAATATGTTCTTCAATTTTTTGTTATTGTCTTGAAGTTCTTTATTTAGACTTTCTAAAATTGTGTCTTTTTCAATGCTTTTATTGTATGTATCAGCCAATACTTTACTTATACTTTTTAAGTTTGTATGTTGCATAAATTCTTGTGTTGCAATTAAAACTTTTTCTTCTATGTAATTTTTAGAAACGGATTTTTTATCACATTTAGATTTATTTTTCTTTTTTGTAAAGCATTTATAATAATTGTAAATTGTGCCAAGATTTTTTCCATTATCTTCGCCGATATAGCACTACTTAATTTACAAACGACTTTGCGTTTTAATCTCAAAAAATTTAATTTAACAATTTGCAAACGTATTTATATCTCGCCAAAACCATCTATTAAACTATCTTCAATGTGTTGCCAGATCATCAAATATATGTTATAATTTATCAAAAATTGAGGTTTTTATGAACGGTTTTTTGATTGCACAAATAATTAGTATTTTAACGATAGTTTTAACTATAATCGGCTTAACAAAAAAAGAAAAATACAAGACTTTAATTTATTTCACTCTTTGCAATTTTACGATGATGGCTACATATTTTTTTCTAAACCGATACCTTTCAATAATTCTTTTAGGACTAGCTACCATTAGAACAATAGTTTATTTTATCCTTACAATAAAAAATATTAAACCAAATGTTTTTGTTTTTGTGTTTTTTGAAATTACAATAGTTATTATAACTATAATTTTATGGACTGATTATATCGATCTCCTTATGCTCATAAACTTGTGTTTAGTAACTTACACGACTTGGCAAGATGACATGAAAATTTTAAGGTTGGGTTACATCATTTCTGCAATACTTTTGCTATCTTACGACATTATCGTTGGTGCTTATATTGGTGCAATAAGTGAACTTGTGTTGCTTGTTTCATCTATTACAACATTTATTCATTATAATGTAAAAAACAGAATAGACAATATTGTTTTGTCATTTTACATGGCATTGTCAAAAATGTATGATATAAAAATAGAAAAAAAGAAAAATTATTACAACATCTTTTCTGACAGCATTTCCGATTCTTATAATAACTTTGTATTGTTAGAAAATCCTTTGGATTTAAAAAAATTGAAAAATAAAATATACAAAAGTTTTCAAAAAAGAAATTTACAACCCGCAACCTACTTGTTAACAAAAGACAATGAAAATATTAATTACATTGTAGACAATGTAAATAAAAATAAATTATTGTTTCATGACGTCTGGATGAAATTGCGCTCAGGATATAATCCAAATAGCAAAAAGTGCCTTTTGGGTAATCTTGAATTCAAACGATGCGACCACACAAACAAAGATGAAATCATTAAAGTTTTTGATAAAGGCTTTGTCCACCAAATTGGAACAGGTATTTATAAATATTCGCAATCTTATATAAATGTGTACGAAAAAAAGATAAACGATGTTTATATCAATTCCAAAGAATTAACACCATATATGGCTTATTACAATAAAAAACCTATTTGCCTGGTGATGGCATATAAAAATGGCTCAAATGTGTTTTTATGCCAAATTACAACGCTATATAAATATAGAAAAAAAGGAGTCGCTTCAGCATTAATAAAATTTGTAATATCATCCGAAAGAAAACTGGGATCAGAGGAATTTTATTTAGTTACTGAAAAATATACTTGGCTGGAAGCATTCTACATGAAAAATGATTTTCAGCCTATTGCGGAAGGATTTTGTATTGAGTTAGAAAAGTCAAAAAAATCAAGTGGTCTTAAAAAGACTAACACATAAATGTTGATATTAGCAAAAGTTAAAATTTTTAAAGGAGATTTTTAAGGGAGAATTATTATGAAAAAACTTGATGAAAAATATTTTGTCAAAAACGACAAAAATATAACTAAAATAGATGATTTGTTAGAAAATGATGAAAAAATACTTTGGAGAGGCAAACCAAAAAAGTCGGCGTTTGTAGTTTCAAAGATTTTACAATTATTACCATTTGCTCTTATCTGGATCGCGTTTGATTCCACATTTATTGCTGTGCTTATAACTCAAAATATTTTTTCTCAAATGCCATGGTATGCTGTTGTCTTTATTGCTTTTTTCTTTTTAATACATTTAATCCCCGTTTGGATATGGATTTCCAACATAATAACTGCAAATATTCAACATAAGAACATTGAATATTGCTTCACTCAAAAAAGAATAATAATCAAAACAGGAATTTTTATAGACATCAAAAATGTTTACTATTCAGAGATCAATGCAGTAAATGTAAAAGTGGGATTTGTGGATAAAATAACAAGAGTTGGAGACATCTATATCACATCTAATAACGGTGCTCACATTTTACTCGATTTAGAAGATCCGTACTTTGTCGCAAACGAACTTCAAAAAATAGTACATGATATCAAAAATATAAATTTTACAAATAACTTAAAAGAAGTTAAAAAGAACAATAAAAAAACTTTATCAAATTGATAAAGTTTTTTTGAGCAGAAAGTTTAAAAAATAATTTTTCGCGAATTTTAAGATGATAAAGTCTTTTTATCTTTCAAGTTCGTAATGACTTCCAGAGTGTTGTGTAGCTGGAAATCTTTGACCTTTTTCAAGGTGTGTTGTTCCGCCACATCTTCCCTGCTCATTATAGCATGATAACGCCTATATTTATAACAACCTCCTCGTTTGTGAAAATTTTTCTTTTAATTTTTTCTTTCAAAATTGACGTAAAAAATTAACTGAATCTTTTGTCTCACAATTTTAATATTGTTAATCATTTTTAAACATTAATTTGCACTATTTACTATTAAAAGAGTAAAAATTTGAGAAAATCTTTAAAACAATAGCACTTGTTTTCTTGACAATAATTCTTCTATTTATTATAATAAACTCGACGTTTTGTTAAACAAAAGGAATTTTGATATGGATAAAAAAGTGCTTGACCATTTTCTAGAAACAGGTATGTATTCAAACCCGGGACCATATATGGAATTATATAGGTCGTTGCCTGATGATATATACGAACTACGAGAACTTGTAAACAAACAACACATTCATAAGATGTCTCTTTATCGTTCGTTTTTATCAAAGAATAACAACAAGATAAACTTAAAATACAAATGGCAAAATTATAGATGCTTAGATGACGTCCTATTAACAGCACCAGCAATGACCGCAGAATTAATAAGAATCAACGGCAACAAGAGCCCTTTTGTGGATATTAGCCCTGACCCAAACAAGAAACTTGTTATAACATGCCGTTACGTTTCATTACTTTATGCTTCAATACTGAAAGCAAAAGGCATTCCTTGTAGATGCCGAAGCGGTTTTGCTCCATACATTTATTCCGATAGAATCGTTGACCATTGGATCGTTCAATACTATGATAAAAATTTTAATAAATGGATAAACGTTGATTCCCAAGCGAACGTAAAAAGTAAAGTTTTTAATGTGTGTAACTTCCCTAAAAATGCTTTTATCTGGGCCGCTGACGCTTGGCTTTTAATGAGAAAAAACAAATTAGTTGATAAGGAAAAGTATTATAATGGCACAAAACATTTTGGAGATGCTACTTTTGCATGGAGCCTCTTGATGGATTTCCATGCACTATTTCACGATGAAATAAATTATATCACTTTGCCAGTGTTTTTGTGGGAATGCTATGATGATATAAGCAAATTAAAAAAGACAACATTCAAGGAACTCGATCGTTTGGCTAGACTAATGCAAAATATTGATGAAAATTTTTATAAATTAAAAGAAATCTGGGAAACAAATAAAAAGTTGAGATGCGTTGCTAGTTCTTTGAACAACACTTTCTTGCATTTAGAATTAGATAAAAAAGACTTTGACTGATCGCAAGGATTAATTTTAATAACAGCTGTTTTATCAAAACAACATATCTATTGTTTATTGTAAACTTTCTTTGGGTTTTTTCAAAAATTTAATCAAAAATTAATAAAAAAAACTTTATCAAAATGATAAAGTTTTTTTGTCTTATCTTTCAAGTTCGTAATGGCTTCCAGAGTGTTGTGTAGCTGGAAATCTTTGACCTTTTTCAAGGTGTGTTGTTCCGCCACATCTTCCCTGCTCATCATAACAAGCATAATCGCCTGTTTTTGGTGCTTGTTCGCCAGGTCTAAATTTTTCTTTCATTTTTTTACCTCCATTTTTAGTGTGCTCAATTTGTTTAAAATAATACACTAGTGTTGTTTTACTTGTTTTTTGTTGGTCACTAATATAAAATAAAAATGAGGTAAATATGAAAATTTATTTTGCAAAAACAAAAAAAGAGGCAATATTGCCATCAAAAAGAATAGAAGATGCAGGTTTTGACTTGTTTGCATGTTTTGAAGGTGATTTTTTAAGATTTAATCCATTTGAAGTGAAATTAATACCAACAGGAATAGCTTGTGCTTTTGAAGATGGTTATTATTTACAAATTGAAGAAAGATCGAGTACTGGGAAGATAAACTTAAAAAAGAATGCCGGCATTATAGACAGTGGATATCGCGGAGAGATAATGGTGGAACTTTATAATGCAAATCCTATCCCACTTTATATATCAAAAATTGAGAAAGACGAAATAGAAAAACTAGAAAAAGAGAATTTTGTTTTTCATAATTATAACAAGGCAATTGCTCAAGCAATACTTCATGAAATTCCAAAGGTTGAAGTGGAAGAATTGTCTTTTGACGAGTTACAAAAAATCCCTTCGCTACGTGGAACAAAGGGATTTGGTTCAACTGATAAATAAACAATTTGTGCGTAGATATTATATTTTTGAAAGGTCTTCAAGTTCTTTTCCAACGTCTAGCCTTGGGAATAGAATTGGAAGAGGGTTTACGCTTTCAGCTTTTATAGCATAAAACTTTTTAATGTCTTCAAACGAAAATGGTGCTTCTTCGCCTAATGCGTTCAAAACTTTTGTCGAAGCGCTTGGCAAAAATGAATAGAGCAATGTTGATCCAATTCTTATGCACTCTAACAAGTTTCTCATGACTGTTGCAAGACGATTTTGCTTTTCAGGATCTTTTGCTAAACGGAATGGCTCGGTCTTTTCAATGTAAGCATTCGCTTTTGAAAAAATGTTAAAAACACTTGCTAGTGCTTTTGAAACATCAAAATCTTGCATATATTTCATGGCCTTCTCACTTTCGCTAAACACTTCATCCTTCAATGAAGAATCTTCTTCATCGTCTTGTGCAACGGGAACTGCGGAGTTAAAATATTTCTTTAACATTGAAAAAGTCCTGGACACAAGGTTTCCAAAATTGTTGCAAAGGTCGCTGTTAAATTTGTTTAAAAATGCTTCAGTTGAGTATGCGCCGTCAGAACCAAACGGGATCTCGCGCAACAAATAGTAACGAACTGCGTCAGATGAATATCTTGGGACCAAAATTCTAGGATCTGTGCATTCAACAGTGTTGGTTTTTTTGCTTTTTGAAAGTTTGTCGCCTCCAAGCAAAAGCCAACCATGTCCAAAAATTTGTTTTGGCAACGGCAAGCCTAGTGCCATTAAAACTGCAGGCCAAATTATTGCATGAAAACGGACGATGTCTTTTCCAACCATATGCACATCTGCTGGCCAATACTTTTTAAAAAGTGTTTCATCGTCAGAAAGATAGCCAAGCCCTGTCAAATAATTTGACAAAGCATCTATCCAAACATAAATGGTGTGTTTAGGGTCAAAATCTACCGGTATGCCCCACTCTACGCTTGTCCTTGTAACACAAAGGTCTTCTAATCCTGGTTTTATAAAATTGTTGACCATTTCGTTTACACGACTTGCTGGCAATAGAAATTTCGGGTTGTCTTTGTATAGTTTCAACAGTTTATCAGAAAACTCCGACAACTTAAAAAAGTATGCCTCTTCCTCTTGTTCAACAACCTCTCTGCCACAATCAGGGCATTTGCCATTTACAAGCTGGCTTTCAGTCCAAAACGCTTCACATGGCAAACAGTAAAGACCTTTGTAAGTCGATTTATAAATATAACCACTTTCGTAAAGTTTGTTAAAAATCTTTTTTACAGCATCAACGTGGTTTTCATCTGTTGTTCTTATAAATTTGTCATATTCTATATTTAGCATACTCCAAAGATTTTTAGTGTCTGCAACTATCTCATCTAGTTGTTGCTTAACATCTTTTCCAGCTTTTTTTGCAGCTTCAAAAACTTTTTGCCCGTGCTCATCTGTGCCCGTCATATAGAAAACGTCCTTTCCTTCAAGTTTTTTAAAACGAGCAATAGCATCACAAATAATAGTTGTGTAGCAGTTTCCTATTGTGAGCTTAGAACTAGGATAATAAATTGGTGTTGTAATATAAAACTTTTCTTTCATGTTGTCTACGTCCTTTAAAATCATATAACAAATTTATCACACTCATCTATATTTGTCAAACGATTGCTTTACAAAACGACTGAAAAATGCTAATATTTTGTTATGGAAATATGGAAAAAAGCACTGATTTGGTGTGGTGTAATTATTGGCGGAGGAGCGATATTCGTAATAATTGTATATGCAATTTTGCGTAACTTTTCAATCCCAACAGCACCTGCTGGTGATTATATTTTAAAAAGTGTCGAAGTCAAAACTGACGCAGGTTACGAAACTATCGAAGAGTATTTTGACAAATCGTATTTCATAACTATCGATGATGAAGGGCTCTTGATTAGCCACTCGTCCGACAAAGGCATAGTTGAAAATGACGTTGGATATGTTGTTGCAGTAATTGGTGAAGAACTTGCAATTTATTTTAACGATGATGAAGCAAACCTTGCCTATCAAGGCTACTACAAAGATAACACAATAAAAATCGCCGTTTCGTCAAGCACTGATTTGTTTCGATACACTTACGTTTTGGAGGAGACAAAATGAAAGTTTTTGGATTTGAAAAATTGTCAATGGTAGATTTTCCTGGACATTTGTGTTGCACAGTCTTTACAGGTGGATGCAACTTTAAATGCCCATTTTGTCAAAATTCAGATCTAGTAAAAATGCAAAACCTTCGCGAAATATATCAAGATGAGATTTTTTCATATTTGTCAAAGCGAAAAGGTGTTATTGACTCTGTGTGTATTTCAGGAGGCGAGCCTACAATTTACCCTGATCTCGAACAATTTATAGTAAAAATAAAAAGTTTAGGCTTTCTTGTAAAGCTTGACACAAACGGCACAAATTATGAAATGTTAAAACGTTTGATTGAAAAGAACCTTGTTGACTACGTGGCAATGGATATAAAAAATTCTTTATCTGCTTATGGTGAAACAGCAGGCACAAATTTTGTCGACTTGGAAAACATAAAAAAAAGTGTTGAACTTTTAAAAAGAAATTTGGTTGATTATGAATTTCGAACAACATTAGTAAAACAATTTCATTCGACTTCGACGATAACAGAAATGGCGAATTGGCTTAATGGAGCAAAAAGAATATTTTTACAACACTTTGTGGATAATGGAACTTGTTTACAAAAAGGTCTTAACGAAGTTGAAAAACAAGACGCAGAAAAGTTTTTAGACATATTAAAAAACCACGTAAATTATGTCGAATTACGCGGTTATTAGAAACAAATTTTTTGCTTTTTTATATCACGTACAATAAAATTATGAGAATTGCGCTCAAAACTGTTGTTAATATTGACAATATCATAAAAACCAATTTTAAAGTTTTTCTTTTAGCACTAAGCGAGTATGACAATATGTTTAAAATGCTAGACACAGCACTTATAATCAAACAAGGAAAGCCAAAATAGGCAAACATAGCAACTAAGCCAATAGCTGTTGCCAACTTTTCTCCCTCTTTGGCTAAAACATAATCTATAAATGTGTCCATAAATATTATTGCAAAAATTAAACCGACACAAAATAATATTATGCCAATTATCAAAAGGACATTGCTTGCGATGTTCTTTTTTCTAGCAGAATTTTCTCTTTGCATACTATCATTTGATTTCTCATTTTCAATCTTATTTATTTCTTCGTTTTGCAAAGATGTTTGCTCTTCTTCGTTTTGCATTTTTCTACCCTGTTGTCATTTTAACATATTTTAAACTTAATACAAAACACTAGAAAAATTATTTTCAACCAAGACTAATTCTTATTTTAAAAACTGTATTTAATTCTTAATTTTTTTATAAGCAAACAATTCTTGTTTTGCTTTCACACTAGGCTCTCCAAATACGTGCTAGCACTCGTTGCGGCTATTGCCCCATCTGAGCAAGCAGTTGTTAGCTGTCTAACCTTTTTTAGTCTGCAATCTCCAGCTACAAACAAACCCCGTGTTTTTGTCTCCATGTTCTCATTGGCTATGATATAACCGTCTTTCGACAAATCCACAAGTTGAGAATAAATTTTGTTGTTTGGCACTTGGCCTATCGCAACAAAAAGTGCTTTGCTTTTTAGCGTAAATCTCTGTTTTTGTGTGTCTTCAAAAACAAGTCCTTCAAGCTCGTTTTTTCCAATAAGCTCAACAAGTTTGGCGTTATGTGTTATTTTTACGTTCTCTTTTTTTAATAAAGCGTTTACTAGATTTTGATCGCCAAAAAATTTGTCAAACATCGTTACAACATGAACACCTTTGCACTGCGAAGATAAAAGAAGCGCATATTGAAGAGCAGTATTGCCATCTCCTATTAAAACAACTTCATCTCCCGCATAAAACGCACCATCGCATAGAGCACAATAGCTTATACCATGCCCAATCAAATTTTCTTCATTTTCTAAATTTAATTTTCTGTGCTCGACACCGGAAGCAATGATTACTGCCCTCGCTTCCAATTTGTCAAACTCAGTTTTAACAACGAATATGTCGCCGATTTTTTCTAAACGT
>CALVOH010000004.1 GCA_944350225.1 uncultured Clostridia bacterium
TCTTCAAAATGTTTCCTTCCTTGTCTTGAAGTGCATGCCCTAGCTCATGAGCTGATATAGCGAAAGCAGATATTGAGCCACCGTTAAGAGTGTCGTCTGATAAAACAAGAGTTTTGCTTTTTCTTGCATAGCCGTCGCCTATATATTTCGTCGTCCGTGCAATTTTTAATTTGCCGTCGAAATTTATATTATTGACCTCCGATATAAATTCTAACACGGATATAGAAGTATTCGCGGGTTTTATTTTCATCTCCTCATGCAAGGCAAAGAGTTTGTCGTGCGAATAATTTGCAATTGAAAGCATGGCACTTACAAGCACCACTACTCCAAGCACAATCAACAGGATCCACCAAATTTCCATAGCTTTATATTACTATATTTTGTTAATATTATCAAGTAAATCACGTAATAAGCAAAATAGTGTCACCCTTTGCAACGGTCGTGCCGGGCGGAGGTAACTGTTTTAGCACGCGATCGCCATCGCCATCGGTTTCAAAATAAATACCAACCTTTTTTAAGACTACTTCGGCAGCAGAGATGGTCATACTGGTTACATCTGGCATTTCCACTGTTTCAACAACAACCGTTTGATTGTCTTTTGGAATGTTTTTATATTTCAATATGCCGGCTAATATCTCTTTCCCATAAGGCGAAGCGACAACGCTTCCATAATATGCTCCTGCTCCCGGCTCGTCGACCATTATCATGACAACATAATCGGGATCGCTAGCAGGATAAGTCCCTATAAAACTTGAAATATATTTTCCTTGCGCTATATTTCCACTTTCATCATATTTTTGTGCAGTTCCTGTTTTTCCTCCCACATCGTAACCTTCCAAGAACGAATAAGGTGTTTGCTTGTTTGTAACAGACGAGAGCATTTTGCAGATTGTTTGAGAGGTTTCTTTACTTACAATTTGCCCCTTATCTGTATTATTCGCTTCGATTAAAACATTTCCAAAGCAATCGGTGATGTTTTCTATAATTGACGGTTGCATTAAATTTCCACCATTTAAAATTCCACAGACAATAGTCAATAATTGAATAGGCGTAACTGCAACTGCATGACCAAACCCCATTCTCGCAAGGTCGACATTTTTAACAAGTGATTTGTCCATCAAAATCCCACTCGCTTCACCTGCTAAATCTATCCCAGTCTTTTGCCCCAATCCAAATTTTTGCATATACTCGTAAAATCTGTCGACACCAAGACGCAATGCAAGTTCCATAAACACACAGTTGCAAGAATTCATAAGCCCTTCTTCTAGGGTTTGCGAGCCATGGCCTTTACTACGCCAACACTTGATTTTTACTCCATCGACTACTCGCGATCCGCTACAATAAAATGTGTCGGATTCATCAACCACGCCAGCTTCAAGCGCCGCAGCAAGTGTTAAAATTTTAAATGTCGATCCTGGCTCATAAACATCGGTGATCGCTTTTATTCTCGACTGCTCAAACAGGATTTCGATGTTATCACGAGGCAATTCGTTTAAGTCGAAACTAGGCTTTGACGACATCGCCAAAATATCGCCGGTTTTTGCATTCATAACTAACCCCGTAACGCCTTTTGCTTTTTGTTCGAGCATGGCTTTTTCGAGAGCCTGTTCTAAAATGAGTTGTATTTTTGAATCAATGGTTATTGTGATGTCTGCGCCTTTTGTAGCAGGAACATAATATCTCAACGATCCACCAATTTCTTTGCCTTGCAAATCGCTTTGCGTAAATGAATAGCCGTCCTCACCTTTTAAATAACTTTCAAACTGCGATTCAATGCCACTTTGCCCAACGTTGTCAACGCTGACAAACCCCAGCACTTGCGAAAGCAAGTTTCCATATGTGTAATACCTGCCAACACTCTCTGCCAAATAAACCCCATCAAGATTTTTTTGATATATGTTTTCTGCTATCTCTGGTGAAACTTGCAATTTTATTAACACTTCGGACACATTTTTCTTTATTGTTTTTTCATAGACATTAAGATAGTTTAGTCCTAACAGGTTGGAAAGATACTGAGCCACCTCTTTGGAATCTTTGACTTCACGCGCTCGCACATAGACGTTGTAGGTTGTGTAACTTACTGCGAGTCGAGAGCCTGTCGCATCATATATATCACCGCGCGGTGCGACAATGGCAAGATCTCTTGTCCACTGGTCAGTTGCTCGCAACTGTAAATCTTTGCCATTTATGATTTGAATGACAAACAGCCTAACAATAAGTGCACAAAAAAGAAAGGATACCAGCGTGATTAAAGCAAGTATCCTTTTTCGAAACGAGTGTAGGGTGAAAAGGCTCTGCAAAAATCAACCTCCAATTACCCCCGATAAAAAATTGCATAGTCTGTCAAACCAGTTTGATTGCTCCTCAAAATCACTTGGACGCATCACCTCATCAGGAAAGGTCTCCACAAGCTCGGCCATCTTGTTTCCCGAATCGACAGAGGCGATTTTTTGCATAAGCGTTGCAACATTGACCGAATATTCACTCTGCGCCACATTGTAAGCCGAGATCGTGTCGGAAAGCTCAACTGCTGTGAAAATGCCGAGTGCAATGGTAACTCCTATTCCAAGCGCGAGCGCTCCTCGTTTAAGATAAGAAAGTCTTTTCTTTTTTGGCTCTTCTTTTTCAACAAGTTTTTCAAGCTTCAACACTCTCTTCTTTTTTTGAGGAGTGATTTCTGGCATAAGGTCATAATTGGGGGTTTCAACAACAATGTTCTGTTGCTTTGAAAAAGTTTTTTCAGTTTCAACTTGCTTGTCTGTTTTGACTTCAATTTGAGTTTTAGTTTCGACCTCTTTTTCAAGCAAGAGAGTTTTTTGCTCTCGCTTCATTATACTCACCCCCGTTAAAAACTATTCTTATTGCCAAACAGGATCGTTAGGATATTCTGGTGGTTCTATCAAGTTTAAGATTGAACAATAGAATGCATAATTCTTATCCCTATTTCCTGGCTCTTTCTCAACGTCAAACGCAACTTCAAAATATGAAAAGTTAAATCTCTCGCTGTCTAGCACTGCAAATGATCCTGCATTGTTAAAGCCACTCTCCAAAACTTCATAATATTTTCTGGCATCCGTTTCACCCGTAATGGTAACCACGTTGTTTGTCTTGTCTTCCGTTTTGTCAGGTTGAAGAACATCTGGCACAGCAAACTTGCCTATCTTGACCGTCTCGCCGAAATATTCGTTAGCGTCAAGTTCAAATTCAAAATACGATCCTTCCTCTCCTGCTTCGTGAGGTCCGTCCTTTAAGGCGATGTTTTGCCTTATCTCCTTTAACTCCCTGTTAAGCACATTGCCTGTCGCGTCAGTCTGCACTTTGACATACCTTAAAATTACCGTCATCGTAAGTGTTTCGTCAGTCACTATGCTGTCTCCATCATTGCCAGCATCATATTTCATATCAAGCCAAATATCACCAATCTCAACTTGCTCGTCCGATGGCAGCAAAACAAAACTTTGATATTCAAATGGTCCTCCAACGTTTACAAATGGATCGTCTGACGTCGCTGACGAGAAGAATGTTGTGTAAGGGAAAAGTGCCACCTCCGACGCAGTAAACGCATCACCAACATAGGTCGGTTCGTCGTCTTGTTGCTCTTCACCAGAAGTCGTTCCCCCCTCTTCGTCGACGTCATAACTCGTCATTCCTGTCGTCGTCAATGTGCCTGCATAGTTTACTATCGCCTCGACCATGACCTCATAGTTTAGGGTGTTTTGCGCAAGTTCGGTTGAATATGCCGTTTCGCCAATGATCTCTTCCAAAATGAAGTCCACAATAAACTGCTTGTCTGTTGACGTGAGTCCAACATAAGTGCCGAGTTTGTAAAAATCTTCCTTTGCACTTTCAAGGGCAACTTGAACACTGCTCTTTACTTCTGGTGCGGTTTGAGGCAAAAATCCATCAACGGAAACCATAGGTAGCCCTGTTTCACCATAACTCACCGTTATCTCTGCTGGTGTCAAGCCAATGGCTATGCGATAGATAGCATATTCCAGCGCTGTAACATACTCCTCATTGACAAAATTGTTGAGATAGGTCGACGGCTCAAAGATATACGTAGGCCTAAAATCATTATTATAATATTTTTCAAAATTTTCAAAAGCATATCGATAGTTTTCGTCATTATTGTTAAAAGTCGCTTCAACCTTTCCTTCTGCAACTTCGCTTCCATATGCGGAGATCCATGCAACATAATTAGCTTGGCCATACGGCAGGCTCCAATTCCAAGCATAACTATCATCCGCTGTTACTTTTGTGCCTATGTTTTCGACTGATTGCATTTGTAAAACATTTGTTTCTACATTATAGGTGAAAAAATAACTAACATTTTCGATAGTAACAATATCACTTCCCACACTATTCTTAAATATTGATCCGTCTAGTGTAGATTGCAAAGTAATAATTCCATCTGAAAAACTATAACGATATTCAATTTCATTAATAGTTATAAAGCTGTCTTCCCCAACAACAGTTATTTTTACAGGCTCAACGTTTGTGATTTGATAACGAATAGCGTCATAAAAGCCTACGAAGTCGTCTTTATTCGAGTCATATCTCTCTTTTAAATCTTCTAGTTCTTCATTAACTTGGCTTTGCGTTAATAGCAATTCAAAAACATCATTAAATCCCTCTGGAATTTCAAAATTTAATGTACCATATGTCCTAAATAAAAACGTTAATACGTTTTGAGAAAATTCTTCATAATAATTTGATGTAACAACATTATTGTCAAAATCATAATTTAACGGTTTTCGAAGCACAAGCACGCCGTCCAGCTTTACGCCGTCAGACTCCTCTTGCAAAGCGTCGTTAAATTCGTCTTCCGTTATCTCACCATTTTCGAGTTGATCTTCAAGCTCGTCAAGTCTGTCCGGGTCAACGCCCATACAACCGGAAAACATGATTGCAAAAACAAACACAAAAATCAAACTTAAAACTGAAATCCATTTCTTTTTCATATGATTAGTATAACTTATCTTACCAAAAAAATCAAACCTTTTTTTTGTTTTTAATTTAACAAACAAAAAGCAGGCTCCTGCCTGCTTTTTTAAAATTCTTTACTTGTTTCGTTTGGCAACAATTCTGATGATATTATTGGGTATTCTATAACGGTGCTCTCTTTATTGAATATCTTATAATCTTTATTTAACTCTCCTAATCCACTTGCATATAATGAATCATCCGTCGAATTTGTATATTCAGGAACAACGATCAAGTCTTTTCTGCAAACCAAATTGCCTGTTTGATCTAAGAAAACAACTATCGCATTAAATTGATTTATATAACCCGTGTTAAAATATCCACCACCTTGACCATTGTCATCAATATTTCTTCCTCCAAGATCCCCCACATAACAAGCGATAGGGGTTGCGCCCTCTGGCGTGTATTCCTTTGCATAATCGTCAAAGTTTATGTCCGCTGTGGTGTTGGTAATAAGATTTGTTATGTTGAAAGAAGATTTCCTAGTAAAATTTCTTACCATGTCAATATCATCAATCTTTGCTTTGTATTCTTGCAACATTGTTTTGACTTGGTCAATATCACTGTTATCTACTTGATCGCCTGTCGAACAAACATTTTTTAAATAATCTTTAAAATTTGAGTCTCCTATTTGCTGGGACAACTCTGAATATTCTAATATTGTGCTTAAAAAGGATGCTTTATAAATTGCCTCAGATAAACTATGCCTTGCGTCATTTTGAATAACATAATCCGCATAAAGTTTAAAACCGTCTTCTGAAAGTTGCACAAATTGGATTTTGTATTCTGATGCAGTGTCAAACACTTTATCGGTCACATCATTAAAAAATGTTTCAAAAGGCACGAGGTCGTAGCCCTCACCAAACACCTCGTTGTAAAGCGAGTCAAACGAAACCTCTTGGGCTGTTTCTGGCTGAGAGAGTTCTGGCAAGTTTTCAACAGTTGTGCCATAGGCAAAATTTCCCACTTCAACCACGTCGACGTTTCCACTCAAATCGGTTTTGCCCTCTTCAACCGTGACTGCATATGCTTTCACGCTCCCATCACTTTCAACTGTGAAGACGTTTGCCATTTGACAATTTGCAGTTGTTATGTTTCCACCAGCCGTGTAAGGCATTGGCTGAGTAAACTCGCCAACGCAAATCTTTTCAGCACCACCGAACAAAGTGCTTAGCTCACTTGTGGTGCTTGCCAATGCAGAAAAGTTTGCGATTTGTTTAAGATCAATCAAATCTGCCAAATTTGTCAGTTCGCTCGCCAAACTGTCAACGCTCTGCAAGTATTGTGCAGTAGCACTGTCGAGCTTGTTGATTAAATCTCCCTTTTCGCTTTCTTTGATTGTGGCATTTTCATCAATGCCAGCGATGTCAAGGATCTTTTGCACAAGGCTGCTTCCATTTAGCAGAGAGTCCCACTTGCTTTCGTATTCCTTAAACGTGTTTGAATTCATAGAAAAACTTGTCAAAATTTTTGTTTGGTCATTTTCAAACGCAAAAACCGATCGTGTCGTCTCTTCGCCTATCTCATACCAAAATGCATTGACCATTTGCAGATTTTCTAAGCCCGGGAATTTTTTTCTTAAAATCTCTTCTTGACAGGTGCTTAATGCCTCTTTAACATATTCCTGCAACCTTTCTTCCGAAAGCGACTGCCCAACAATCTCACCAACCACGATTTCAGCATCCGGCTCGTCTGTTCCTGGTTCTTCTGCACCAGGGTTGTCAACACTTGGGTCGTCTACCCCTGGATTTTCAATACCTGGGATGTCGGTCCCTGGGTTTTCAATTCCTGGTTTTGTTGGATCGTCAGCAGTTAAACTTGAGTCTGGTGTGCATGCTCCGATAGTAAAAACGAGTGCTGTTGTGACCGTAACTGCCGAAAAGATCATTCCCACTTTTTTAAGTGTTGACATTGCTGTTTGTTTAGAACTTTTAAACAACTCGGCAATTCTTTCTTTTACAGACATATTTCCCTCCGCCTATTAATTTTTATTTTTTCTACTTGCGTTTTGCCTAAATTTTTTGTTGCGACCAAAATCGATCGCAGTCAATGGACCGAAGCCTCTCGCTTTTGCGAGGGCAAAAACTCGCAAGGGTTTTTGCAACTTTCACGGCAGTGAAAGTGGCTTCGGTCATTTTTATTTTATCACACTTGTCTGCCTTTTTCAACATTTTTTTAAAAAATTACAACCATTCGAACGCTTTCGACATCAAAATTTTTCAAAAACACGAAGTTTTGCCGACCTTGACCTTTCATTTTTTTCAATTTCCTGCGCTGTTGGGACTATCGGCTTTTTGTTTACAAGCTTTCCCTCCGCCTTATGCCCGCAGATGCAAATCGGTGTTTTAGGTGGACAAATGCAATCGGTGGCTTTTTCTTTAAACACATTTTTCACAATCCTATCTTCCAAACTGTGAAAGGTTATGATTGAAACTCTGCCTTTTGAATTTAACAGTTCAACAAAATCTTCAACTGCGTTTTTCAAAATTTCAAGTTCGCCATTTACTTCAATCCTAATCGCCTGAAAAGTCTTTTTTGTGACGCCACCTTTTCCAAATATGACTTTTTTAGGAAAAGCTGACTCAACAATCTCTTTTAGTTGCAAAGTCGTTTCGATAGGCTTGATTTTTCTTGCTTTTACAATCGCTTTAACAATGTTGCTTGCGCTAGGCTCTTCTCCATATTGCCACAAAACATTTTTCAATCTTTCTTCGCTATAACCGTTTACAACGTCAAATGCACTGACGGTTTGCTCCCTATTCATACGCATATCAAGTGGGCCATCATGCAAAAACGAAAACCCCCTTTCTGCCGTGTCGATTTGATAACTGCTTACTCCAAGGTCAGCCAAAATTCCGTCCACTTTTGTTATACCCATCTTTGCAAGTTCATTTTTCAAGTCTTTAAAATTCGAGTGGACAAACGCAACATTTTTAAACCCTTTCAATCTTTCTTTGCTCGCCTTAATTGCTTCTTCGTCTTGATCAAAGCAAACAAGTCTGCCATCATTTGACAGACTTTCTACAATCTTTTTGCTATGCCCTCCGCCACCGCAGGTCGCATCGACATAAATTCCATTCAGCTTTATTGCCAGCCCTTCTACTGCTTCATTTAAAAGCACCGGAATATGTAAAAACTCAGCCATTAATCGAAACCCCAAACAATTTTTTAAGCCCTTCAATCAAACTTTGATCAACGCTCTTATCTTTTTCTAATTCTGCAAGTTTTTCTTCGATGACAGCTTTGTCATCTTCTTCATCAACTTCAACTTGAATGTCATACTTGCTTGTAATCTCCAAAATCTGTCCGGCAAGCTCTTGATTGTTTTCGTCTTTGATCGCATCAACAATTTTGTCAATGCTACCGACAGCAGTTGCGTTTCCAGATATCGCCAAATCTTTAAAGGCTTCTGCGAACGCGTTTTCTGTTTCACTTGCAAGCTGAATAAGTGTAAACACTTCGGTGAAATCTACTTCATAAATGCTTGTTACATTAAACACCTCGGTGAACGAAACGTCAAATTCGGCTTCGGCTTGACTAATCAATGCATTAAACACCGACCTAAACACACCTTCTTCCTTCTTATCATATATATCATCTATATCCTCACGATAAGCATTAAGTTTTATGTTTTCCATCAAATTTCCAAGCAAGGTTTGATCCATATCTTTTAGAGTTGTCAAATCTCCCTGCTTTAAAATCGCAACAAGAGATTTTACAATCTCTGCAATCTCTTGCGATTGATCCTCCGCGCTGTTTGGGTCATATGTTGCATTATTTAAATCGAGCGAAACTTCCACCGTTTCGTCAACAACATCTTTTATTTTGTCAAGCACGCTTTGTGACAGTTTATCTCTAAGTGGTTTAAGCGACTTAGCTTGCATGATAGGTGGAACAATTAAATCAACAGCCTCGTCGTCTAGCGATTTTATCACTTCATTGATGTCTCCACCGCTTAAAATATATTGCAACATTGTTTGGTTTTCGTTGTAACTGCGCGAATTAAGTTCAAACAAAACTTGACTGATTAGAGGCAAATCTTTATTCCAATTTTCATAACATAAATCGAAATTTGTCTCATAACCTTCTTCCAATAAAGAGAAATCAACTACGCCAGATGTTAAGCTTTTCTCTATTATCTCTCCAAATATTAATTCATGCACCCCCGCGATCTTATATAGAGGCAAAATTATGTCAGAAAGAGTAGAGGAGTAAACCCTGTTTTCATCTACCTCACTTACGGAAATAGAGTTTGCAACCGCAGTTAAAATCGAACTTAAGTCAACCCCATCTTTAATAAAGGCGTAAATGTCCAACTTAATAATTTTCTCAATTGGCTCCGAAATAAACTCAAAAAACTCTTGATAGTTTTTTATACTCTCACCTTTAACGTCAAGCAAATTCCCATCTTTAATTCCAGCGATCTCTAAAATTTGAGGAAGTAGCTTTTCGCCAGTGCTTGTTTTTGCTATTTCTAAACTATCGACAGAATCTAAAAGCTTTCCAAATTTTCCTAGTATGTCGTTGACGTTATCGGCGTTTAAAGTTAAAATTTGCGTCAAATCATCAAACACCTCGCCAAAAGTTATACCTTGATCTTTAAACGATTTTGAAAGATTGCTAAAACTTACTAGCACATTGTTTAACTGTTTCCCTAACTCTTCCCAATCTTTTATTTCCGTGTTAATTTGCGAGAATGTCGTCTCAAATTCTCCCAAGTTTATCTTTGCAATTGCCATATCGACAACCGATGAAAAACTGTCTTTGACGATGTTAATATCTGTAAAATTTTTTAACACCTGCGAAACCAAGTTTTTGTGTTGGTCAACAAAAGAAGAAATGTATTGTTCGAAGTCACTTGTACTTGCCAAATCATCAAAAAAGCCTTCTCTTGCTAATCCCGAGAATATTGAATAAATTTTATCTATATCGTCAGCAAAATATTTCGTCTTGCTTTCGCTTGATTTTAACCCCTCTCTCACATCATTGAGAATAGGTGCATATTCGTTAAGTTCTGGGAAAATAGAAACGATATTTTCATAGTTTTCAACAAGTTCGGACACCACGTTTAAAACGATGGAGTTGTAAATTGTCATGTCTGTCGCTTTTTCATAAAGAGCGTCCATCTCATTCCAATTTATTTGAGACAGTTTTGTGTCACCAGATATTGACATCGATGAATAAGCTTTGTAAACTTCGACTCCTGCTTCTATATCTTTTCTTAAATAAACACTCTCATCATCTATCTTAAATTTTGATATGTCGTCAAAGATAAAATCATCAAGTCCAACAGCACCATTTAGCACACCAAAAAAACTTGAATTTATACCTGAGATTGCATTTGTTAATTGTTCCGGAATGACAATCGTATTTTGATCAGCATCTGTTTGCATCTCCTCTGACGCTTGCGTTGTAGGCATCGAATCCATTGTGTTTCCAGCTAGTTTTGTTAAGCTTGTTAAGGGCATAAATATCACAAGCATAAAGATAAACGTTTTTAAAACGCCGATAGCTCCACCAACCCAACGGTTTCTCTTCAAGCCGAGTTCTTTTTCCTTCTTCTTACTTTTAAAAGCAACAGCAGAAATTATTTTATAAATAATATATCCAACAAGACCTACTGCCAAATTTAATATTAAAAACACAACAGCGCACAAGATAAACTGTGGTAAATATTCAAACAATTTTACAAGTGTTGGTGAATTTTCCGCCATCTTAGAAACATTTGGATCTTGCATCACAATATCAACAACATATTGATTTAAAGTTTTTCCCTGTGCGACTGATATGTTTAAAATCGTGTTTGTAATAACAGGAGTTAAAAAACCTGCAATGATGATGCATGCTAGCGTTATAGATATTTCTAACACAGATCTTTTAACTCCGCGCCAAAAACCTATTAAAAATCCCACACCTAACAAAACAAAAAATACAATATCCAAAATTATCACAATTGTTTGTGCTGACATAAATGTTCCTCCAATGTTAATTTTAAACCATTTAATATTTTTTAACAAGCATTTCTTAAAGTTTTTGACTTCGTCGATTGGTCTTATTTCAATCTTCGACATATTTTTAACAAAATATGCTCATTTACATGGGCATTTATTTACATGGCGCAAAAACATATAGCGATCAAACAACACATAATTCCTATAATCTTTTTTACAACACCTCCATTGCCATGGCAACGTAAAGCACTTTGCTAACGAGTCTTTTTGTATAATCTGAATTAATAAAAAAATCGCAAACTTGCGATTTTTTATGTATTTATTTTAAATTTTAAAGATTTTTTACCTTTTTTTCTGAAATTTTCCGTCTTTTTTATGAATAACAAAACCAACTTCGTTATTTTGGCTGAGCATCTTCACCCTCTCCAAAGCTTCCTCTTTCGTCTGTTTACTGTCAATGATCCTCTGCGCTCCGTCTTTTTTTATAAGCCATTTTCTATTTTCAGAATCATAAACGACTCTGTATATTCCTTTTTTTTCCTTATCTTCTGTCATATATTCCCTCCATTTTATTTTACTACAAATTGAAACATCTGTCAACGTTTAAACTATAAATTTTTTTTATTTAAACAAAATTTTCATATTGTAAATAGCTTTATTGTGTTCGTACTCATGCTGATAAAAGCTTCTTTGAAATGTAGCCAAATCAACAGATTCCCAAACAAACCCCCACACAATAATATCTATAACCTCTGTTATTATAAATGGCGCGCAAAAATATTCTGCTAAAAACAGCGTTGCGACCGAAAAAGCTGAAAGAAATACCATCAGCAAAAACAACTTTAAATTGCTTTTAAGTTTTCTGTTCATTTGAACAAGTGTGTTATGATAATAATTCTTTATCGCAGAAGCGACATCAAATTTGTCTTCATCATTCCACTTTTTTACTTTAATATAAAAGCAAAATTCTTGATTTGGATTTATTGATTTTCCAATATTGTCCAACAAATTTGCAAACTCTAAATTGATTGAGGATTTACCGTTTACCAAATACGGCGTTATTACTTCTTCTTTTGCGCCCACTTCGACTTCTATGCATGATTTATTTTTTCTTTTTTCCTCTTTGCACGAGGTTTCTTTTTTTCTTTTAAAATATTCAATTAGCCCTTTCATCTTCTCAACCATTTTTTCTATTAATGTTTACAATTGCTCAACTTTTATGTGCTTTAATTCATATTTAATTTTTACAAATCATATTATTAATTAGTTTTAGGAGGTGTTTTATGGTAAAAACTTTTGACAATTTGCCTCTGTGGGCAAAAATGATACTGGCTTTGCCATTTTTTGATATTCTGTGGGTTGTTTACAGATTATTCAAAAGTATTGATAAAAAAAATACGATGGCAATCGTAATGGCTTGTATTCTTTTAATTATCGGCATACCTTTTTTATGGTTAATTGATTTAATAACAATCGCCTTGTATAATAAAGTTCTTTGGATAGACTAACTTATAAAAAAAAGATAATGTTTTTGCATTATCTTTTTTATAAATTAATAAAAATTTTATTTTTATCTTTTTTATTTAATATTTTTATTGTTTTTTCATTATTTATTTAATATTTTATTATTTTTTTATTATTTATTTAATTTTTTTTATTATTTTTTTTAATTTTACATAACTTTTAAATTTATTTTTTATATTTTATTTTGTTTATTATTTTGAAATTTAATTCTTGATTTTAAATATTTTTTTACATCTTTTTGTGGAGCTATAACTTTAATGTTTAATTGTAATTCTTCTATCATTAATTCAAAAACATTTTTATTTTCTTTATTTTCCGTTTTACATTCTTTAATTATCAAATTATAAGGAATAACCATGCTATCAAAAATATTCTGTTCACCAATAATATAAGCTCGAGAGTTATGCAAAATAAAATATTTTTTATTATATTTAAAAAAATATTGAGATCCAAAATATTTTTGCATTTCAAAATCTAATTTTGTTTTTTCTACCCCGAATATATACAATATTTTTTCATCTTGATTTTTTATATTAATCTCATCTTTAAATTGATAAAATTTACAATTTTTATTTAATTTATTTTCATAATTAAAAAATTCTTCTTTCGTCTTAGAATTAAGCATTTTTTCTAATAAAATTTTATTTTCCTCAATCTTTTTTAACATTTTTATATTGAGTTCTATATTTTCAAAAGTAAGTGTCGCATTTTCTAAACTACTTGAATATTGCGTCGCATTAAAAGGCAACTGATTTTTTTTACAAAAAGCCAGCACTTTTTTTATTTTTTTATTATAACTATATATTAAAATTTCTGTCAATCTTGTTGGAAATTTTAGCTTTTTATTATATATAAAATACACGGCTAAACATACCACCATCAAAGACAATATGATCAAACCAAAATACATATCGCTCCTATAAAAAACATTTCCCTTTGTTTGAAGGGAAATATTATCAATTCTTAAAATTCTTCGTTAAATAGCTCGAAATATGCCTGCGGATGATTGCATACTGGACAAACTTTTGGTGCCTCGTTCCCAACATGTATATGTCCACAATTTCTGCATATCCAAACTTTCTTCCCTGTTTTCTTAAATACTTTTTTCTTTTTTACAAGTTCGGCAAGTTTTCTGTATCTTTCTTCGTGTCTTTTTTCAATTGCGCCGACTCCTGCGAATTTAGCAGCTATTTCCAAAAATCCTTCCTCTTTTGCCTCTTTTGCCATTCTTTCATACATATCAGTCCATTCGCCATGCTCTCCTGCAGCTGCATCAAGCAAATTTTCTAATGTAGTTGGCACGTCCCCTCCATGAAGATATTTGAACCACAACTTTGCATGTTCTTTTTCATTCCCTGATGTCTGTTGAAATATTTCAGCGATTTGCTCATATCCCTCTTTCTTTGCCTTTGAAGAATAATACAAATATTTATTGGTTGCTTGACTTTCGCCAGCAAATGCTTCTTTTAAATTTTTCTCTGTTTTTGAACCTTCTAATTTCATTGTTTTTCCTCCTATCTTTCTATATAATACTATATCCGTTTTTTTTTGTCAAACATTTTTACAACTTATTTTAATTTATTATAAAAGCAGTTTAGTTATTTATATATAACTATTTGTCATAGTTTTTATAGTTAATATTATCTTTAATATAACAAAAAATATTACATTTTTATGTATTACTTTTGATTATACTAATTTCCCTTTAATGTGTATATTATCACCCTTTTTGCTATATCTTTTTTAGCCTTTGTTCTTGTTAATTTTTTTTATTTAAACATGTCTATTGTGTTTATAATATAAAAAGAAATTACACTGTAACATATTTTTACTATATTTAAAATATTTTTACTACATCATATAATCATATTTCAATACTTAAATTTTATCAAACTATTTGATTAAAAAATATAATTTAAAGGTATATTTAAATTTCTTAATCTATTCCAATATTATTTAAAAATCATTTGTTGTTTAAAAATAAAAATTTAATTAATACTTTTTATTACGTCATCATTTTTATTTTATAGATACAACTATCTTTTATTAGTTCGTTTAAACAAAAACGCATTTGCAGATTTTTTACATCTGTATAATTCTTATTTAATAATTTACTTACAAACGTATTAAAAAGCTTAAAACGTTTTAATCCTAATTATTTAAGTTGTTCTATAATCTTTATCCGAAGATGTCATATTATTCATACGTATATTAAAAATTTATTTTCTACACACCAATTATTACGTGTTCTTCTGCAACGCATATTAGTTTTAGTGTATTTTATAAACCTTTTACGTATAAAGCGTTGCATATTAATGTTTTATATTTAAATAAAATGCATACTTCTTTTTTTGAAGCAATATTGCTAGACTCGCTTATTATTCACAATCGACTATGTCGCAAACAAGGTTATGCAAATAAAAATTGTTTCACGTGAAACAATTTTATTTAACAATAACGACAAACGCATAATTGATTTTTACAAAAGAAGATAAATTTTTTAAACATTACATATTAACAATAAATTAATTTTAATTCATTTAATATAGTAAAAAATGTTTCACGTGAAACATTTTGATAAAGATGATATTTCTAATATATTTTATGACCAACAAAACAGAAAGGTTGGTTTTATATATTGATTTGTCATGAAAACACAATATACAAAGTTTTATATAATAGTAAGCTGTAAATAACAAAAAAATGTTTCACGTGAAACATTTTTTATAAACGATCTATTCAAAGGTTTTGTTATCTTTTTGTTTGGAGCAACGTTATCATATCAGCTATTCTGTCGAGATCGTCTCTATTATAATAGTCAATGTATATTCTTCCTTTTGTATCATTGCCTATTGCCGAAACCTTTGTCCCTAAAACACGTTGCATAGTTTGTATCAATTCCCTTAATTCTATTGACTGATTTGGCTGAAATTTAGTTATTGTGACTGGGTGCTGTAACTTTTTTACTGCTTTTTCTAAGTCACGAACAGTCCATTTGTCTTTAACTGCTTGATTTGCAAGTTTTAATTGTAGCATATGATCTTCAACAACGACCAATGCTCTTGCGTGACCTGCAGAAAGTTTTCCTTCTTCAACCATCGTCATAACGTCTGGATATAAAGTTAGAAGCCTTAGCACATTTGCAATATTTGGCCGACTCTTTCCAATTCTCTCTGCTACGGTTTCTTGTGTAAGCTTGTATTCCTCCATTAACTGTTTAATAGCCCTAGCTGCCTCAATAGGATTTAGATCTTCTCTTTGAAGATTTTCAATAATGGCAATTTCTTTAATTTGTCTGTCGGAATAATTTTTTATTACTGCAGGTATCTTATCTAAACCAGCTTTTTTTGCTGCCCTGTATCTCCTTTCACCTGCTATAATAAGATAGGTCCCATCACCATTGTCATTTATAACAATCGGCTGTATGACTCCGTGCAATTTTATTGACGAAGAAAGTTCGTTAAGAGCATTTTCATCAAACACTTTTCTTGGCTGATTTGGATTTGTTTTAATGACGTTAATGTCAATCATATCAACCGAATCTCTGTTTGACTTTGCCGTTGTCTTAGCAGAGGCTTGTTCAACTTCTTCGTCATACATAGCAAAAAGCGATTCTAAACCCCTTCCTAACCCTTTTTTAACTGTCATTACTTATCACCTCCTCTAAGCTTTATTTTCGTATGTTTAGTTATGCTTTTATACTTAATTTTGTTTCTATTTAAGAATTCCTCTGCCAAAGATAAGTATGCCTCGGCTCCTTTTGAAGACGGGTCATATAAAACTATTGGTAAGCCATGGCTAGGAGCTTCTGCCAAACGAATATTTCTTGGAATATAAGTTTCATAAACTTTGCTTTTGAAAAATCTTATTATTTCTTGGCTAACCTGATTGATCAAGTTTGAACGATTATCCTTCATCGTTCGAACAACACCCTCAATATCTAAATCTGGATTTAGATGAAGCTTAACCAACCTAATTGTGTTCATAAGTTGAGTTAAACCATCCAAAGGATAAAATTCGCACTGCATAGGTATAATAACACTATCCGACGCTGTCAAAGCATTAATTGTTAGCAATCCCAATGATGGCTGGCAATCAATCATTATGAAATCATAACTATCGCGCACATTTTCTAAAAGATTTTTTAATATATGTTCTCTATCTGGTTTGGATACAAGAGAGATCTCCGCAGCCGCGAGATCAACCGTAGAAGGAATTAAATCAAGATTTTCAATCTGTGTTTTTACGATAGCTTCTTCGACAGAACATTCATTATCAATAAGGTCATAGATTGTTTTAAGACCTTTCTTTTTCTCGATACCCACACCGCTTGTAGCGTTGCCTTGAGGATCTAGATCAATAATAAGTATTCTTTGCCCCATAACAGCAAGATATGCTGAAAGATTAACACAAGTCGTTGTCTTCCCAACTCCACCTTTTTGATTTGTGAAAGAAATAATTTTTGCCATAAATCCCTCTTTTGTCATGTTTTTTGTTATTTTAAAGTAAATAACATTATATATTTTGATTATAACATAATTTTTTTTTATTTAAAAGCATTAAAGTGGATTTTTTCTAGGAAGATTGCCTCCTCTTGGAAATTTTAGTGGGGTATTAAATATTTTTTTAACAATTACAAGCGTTCGCAGATTGTCAAAAAGCGGATATTTTGACATTTCCTCCAACTGCCCACCTAAAATTTTTAATGCATCTGATGACTTTTCAACTTCTTCAAAGCAATTTGATCCTTTGTAGATAATTGCTCTTCCACCAATTTTTACAAAAGGCAAAACATATTCAAGCAAAGTGGGTAATTCTGCAACAGCTCTTGCTGTTACACAATCAAAACTGTTTTTTTCCTTAAAATCCTCAATACGTGAATGTAAAGTAGTGATATTACTAAGATCTAGTTCTTTTTTAACCATATTTAAAAAATTAACGCGTTTGTTTAAACTATCTAAAAGGGTTAGTTCTAATTTATCATTAAGTATTGCCAAAACTATTCCTGGAAACCCTGCGCCAGAACCAACATCTAAAACCTTATCATGAAAATAGTGTAGTGCAAGTGCGCAATCAATAAAGTGTTTTTTTACAACTTCTTCAAAATCTTTTATTGCAGTTAAATTGTATTTTTCGTTTTCTCGCATAAGTATTTGATAAAATTTAAATAATTTTTCGGCCTGATCATCAGAAATAGCAATTTTAACTTGATCAAACATCTTTTTTATTTTTTCTTTCACTTTTTTCTCCCTCATGTTTTTTTATCAAAACAGACAAAACGGCAATATCAGCAGGGGATACTCCGGAAATTCTCGATGCCTGTCCTAAATTTTCAGGTTTAATTGTGCTTAATTTTTGCACGGTTTCAATTTTTAACCCCTTTTGTTTAGTAAAATCAAAATCGTGCGGTATTTTTACCTGTTCTGTTTTTCTTGCCTTTTCAATATCTTCCTGCTGTTGTTTTAAATAACCTTCAAATTTCACAATTAAATTTAATTCATCAATTATTTCATCGTCAAATTCAGCAAAAATGCCAAATTCTTCGTTTATTTTTTTTGCATCAATATTTGACCTTTTTATTGCTTCTTTAACTTTAATTGAATTTTTTGGAGGATTTTCTTTGTTTTTTACAAAAAAATCTATCAATTTTTTATCAATTTTTAATTTATCATTTAATTTTGAAATTGCCTTTTCTAATTTATCTTTTTTCTTTAAAAAGATTTCAAATCTTTTATTGTCAACAAGCCCAGCATTTCTTCCTAATTGTGTCAAGCGTAAGTCTGCATTATCTTGTCTTAACGATAGTCTATATTCTGCTCTGCTTGTCATCATGCGATAAGGCTCATTTGTTCCTTTAGTAACAATATCATCAATAAGTACACCTATATAACCATCGCCTCGTGACAAAATCAATGATTCTTTACCTTCTAGTTTTAATGCGGCGTTAATGCCGGCAATTAGACCTTGAGCAGCGGCCTCTTCATATCCACTCGTGCCGTTAATTTGTCCCGCAAAAAATAGTCCATCGTGCAATTTACTTTCGAGAGAAAGATTGAGTTGTTGTGGATCAATGCAGTCATATTCGATAGCATAAGAATCTCTCATAATTTCTGCGTTTTCAAGTCCTTTAACAGAATGTATCATCTGCTTTTGAATGTCTGTCGGCATAGACGTTGAAAACCCTTGAATATACACCTCTGCCGTTGAAAGAGATTCGGGTTCTAAAAAGAGCTGATGTCTGTCTTTGTCAGCAAAACGAACTATCTTTGTCTCGATTGACGGGCAATACCTCGGGCCAATTCCTGTTATTTCGCCAGATATTGAAGGTGCCTTATCAAGATTTGACTGTATTATTTCGTGAGTTTTTGTGTTTGTATAAGTTAGATAACATTTTGCTCTGTTTTTTATTTTTTTCTTTGTTATGAATGAAAAAGATTGTATGTCTTCATCTCCATACTGCTCTTCTAATTCCTTAAAATTTACGCTTCTGGCATTTATCCTTGCCGGCGTTCCTGTTTTAAATCTTAACAATTTATATCCTAAGTCTTTTAATGAGCTAGAAAGCTTTTTTGCATTTTTAAAACCATTTGGACCTACATTCTCTGTGTAACTTCCAATGATAATTCTGCTGTTAAGGTAAACACCTGTTGCAAAAACGATCACCTTTGCTTCAAACTCGTCTCCGACTGCCGTTTTTACAATTTTTTTATCATCACTTATTAATATCTTTTCTGCTTCTGCTTGTTTTAAAAAAAGGTTAGGGCAGGATTCGACCACCTTTTTCATTTCTGTGTGATATTTTACCTTGTCTGCTTGAGCACGCAAGCTTTGAACAGCTGGTCCTCTGCCACGATTTAGCATTCGAATTTGTATTGCTGTCTTGTCAGCCACAATTCCCATTTGTCCACCAAGTGCGTCTATTTCTGAAACAAGTTGTCCTTTTGCTGTTCCTCCTATTGATGGATTGCATGCTAAAAAAGCTACTGCATCTAAACTTATCGTTAGTAGCAACGTTCTATGTCCTTTTCTCGCCAAAGCAAGCGCTGACTCGCAACCGGCATGGCCAGCACCTATAACTATAGCTTCATATGTTTCTTTCATCATTTCCCCACACAAAACCTTGAAAATATGAGAGATATTATATCTTCGTTTTCGGTTTCTCCTGTTATTTTACCAAGCGTCTGCCAAATCTTTTTTATTAATAGGGATAATATCTCGATGCTCTCATCTCTTAAATTCATCGCTTCTTTGATTTGAATTTTTGCTTGTTTGAGTATTTCTAACTGTCTTTCGTTAGCGATTGTTGTAGCATTAAAATTTATATTGTCGCCAATGGTCTTTTCAAAAATTTTCTTTTTTAAAATATCAATGTTTTTATTTGCCAGTGCAGAGACCTCAATCTCTTCTTTTTGTTTTTCCAAAACACGCGTCTTATCACTTTTGTTTACAACAAAAATATGAGGAGATTTTAATTTTTCAATTATATCTTTTTCTTCTTTCGTTATCTTTTTACTTGCGTCCAAAACTATTAGTACAATGTTTGCGATATCAAGCATTCTTTTGCTTTTTTCTATGCCTATTTTTTCAACCGCATCTATGCTATCGCGTATTCCAGCAGTGTCATAAAAATTAAATCTCACACCGTTATAATCTATCTTTGCTTCCACTATATCCCGTGTCGTGCCTTCAATGTCCGTAACTATGGCCTTTTCTTCGCCTATAAGGGCGTTTAATAAACTGCTTTTGCCAACATTTGTTTTGCCAATAATAGCTACGCTAACACCGCTTTTAATCAATTTTGTCTGTTCAGAATATGAAATTATTTTGTCAATTTCTTCATAAACTTGTGACACTTTTTCAATAATGGAATTTTTTAAATCAACGAATTCCGTTTCTTCAGGGTAGTCAAGACCTACTTCAATCTCTGCTAAAACATTTTTTAATATCTCTTGCTGTTCTTTTATTTCTTTTTTAAGTTTGCCGTCAGCAGAGGATAGCGCAATTCTTAATTCTGCTTCACTTTCGCTATTTATTTCGTCGATGATCCCCTCTGCTTCGTCCAAACTTAATTTACCATTTAAAAATGCTAGTTTTGTAAATTCACCAGCCTCCGCCAAAACAGCACCAGCCTCAATCAATTTTGTCTGTATAAGCTGTGTCAAAGCAGTGCTACCATGAAGATGAAATTCTACTATATCTTCTCCTGTGTATGAATTTGGAGAAGGGAAGTATACCATCATACATTTTTCAAAATTATTTCCTAAATCAAATTTTCCAAGATGCATTTTTCTTGCTACGATCTTTTGTTTTTTTAACGGCGCAAAAAACTTATGCGCTATTTTAAGCGCATCATTACCACTCATTCTTACAATTGAAATGGCTCCGCTTCCAAGTGGTGTTGAGATTGCAACAATCGTTTTATTCATAAGTAGAATTATATCACACTTTTTTTTTAATAACAATAATTTAGCGCAATAAAAAAAGTGGCTAAGCCACTTAATCTTTATATTCTCTCGGAAAAATAATCAAATATCTTTTTGGTTCTGTTCCTTTAGACATTGTAGTAACTTTGTCGTTGTCTTGCAATGCCAAATGTATTATGCGTCTTTCACTCGCATCCATAGGTTCAAGCTTTGCAAAACGTCCACTTTTTATGACTTTTGATGCCATCCTATAAGCGAGTTTTTTTAATGCTTCTTCTCTTTTCTCTCTATAACCACATATATCCAACACAACTTTTTTGTTTTCTCTTTTGCAGATGCTAGACATCAAATAGGACAATGCAAAAAGTGATTCTCCACGATAACCAATGAGATCACCTAATTCTTCTCCTTCCAACATGATCTTTTTGACATCATCCTCTTCCAATTCACTTATTTGTGCTGTTTTGCCATATGCATCAACAAGTCCATTTACAAACTCAACACAACTTGGTCTTTCTTTCTTTTCATCGAAATGTTTTTCTTCAACATCTTCATTGATTTCTTTTTTTTGTTCTTCTTGTTTGTCTTCAAGAATTTTTTCTTTTTTCTCTTTTAAAACTTTTGTTTCTTTATTTTCTACTTTTGACAGGATTGTTTGTTGTAAAGAATTTTCTTTCTTTTCTTCCTTGTCTTGTTTTTCTTTCTTTTCATACTTGTCTATTGCGTCTTCTGCAATTGAAACAACAACTTTTGCTTTTTTAAAAAGCCCACCTTCGCTTAATATTTTGATGTCTACATCTTCGCGTGGTGCCTTTAATTCAAACAACGCGTTTTCTATTGCTTGTTCAATATTTCTTCCTGTCGCTTCAACACTGCGTGTCATATTTTTCCTCCTTAACTGGATTGTATCATTTTCTTCGGTATTCTACAACTGATTTTCGCTTTTCTTCTTCTTTTTTTTCTTGATGGGCATCCCATTTGTTTATAATTAAGTTTTCTAGTGGTGTCAAAGCCACTCCTATCACTTGACTGGTAACCATATAGATTGCAAAAACAGAATTGTAGAATATTGCAAATATTCCCATAATAAGTGGCATAACAATCATCATAACCTTTGATCCAGGAGCTTTTGCTTTTGGCTCTCCCTTTTTTCTTGTCGTTATGTTTCCAATCCATATAGCTAGCATTGATACTGCAACACTTAAAATTGCTAAAATAAAGTAACCGTTTACTCTTCCCACTTGATCATTTAAACTAACCATAAATGAGTCATAAATAGTCTTTTCATACTCGCTAACATTATTAGAACCTATCTCGCTTACAAATTGATCATAGGTAAAAATAGAATTTTTAAATGGAGAGTCCGCTATCCAGTAATTTTCTATCCATAAAAAGTTTGAACTTTCTGGACTGTTTTCATACTGTTCAACTATAAATTTGGAAGAAAACTCATCGACGGCTTGTTTTACCGTAACATCTAAAATTGTTTGTCCACCAACATATCTTTCTTCGTAAACAACGTTTCCATTTTCATCTTTTATTTGTTCACCGTTTTCATTGAGTTTTGGTTGTGGCGACACAAATTTTGTAACTAAATTGTAAATTGCTTGATCTGATGAAATTACAATTTTTAAAGGTTCTCCTGTCGTTTCATCAGTAATTATATTTCCATTTTCATCCGTTTGATTTTGATCGCTTGTATATAAAAAATCAGTTTTATACTCCGTTCTTACAATTTCTTCACCACTTGAAAGTTTTGCTATTATTTGTCCATCAATCACTTCAAACTTTAAATCATTATAGTTTTCAAAATATCCTTCTATATCATTCAATTCATTATCATCATTATTCGCTTCATAAACAATATCTGTCAAATTCAAAACATTTGCATAATTATATTTTAAATAATCATACTGTTGACTTATTTTATAATCTGCCATTGAATTGATTCCAGCAAAAAGAGTAAAAAATATGGTCAAATTTAATGCCAAAAAAACCAGCATAAAAAGACAACTTCCCATCATAGAGTAATTGTGTTTTTTATACAATTCTTGAGTTTTTTGATTAAGCAAATTTCTGTCAGCGCCATATCTAGCTTTAATTTTTTCAAGTTCGGGCTGTAAGGTAGCTTGTATGCGCATATTCTTTTTGTTTATTTTTTTATTGATAGTTTCAAACGGAGCCCATATTATTTTTATAATAAGTGTTATCAAAACTATTGCAAGTATATAACTTCCAACTCCTGCCTCAAATGCTTTAATTATGCTTTCCCAAACACCTGTTGGTTGTGAAACTGA
The DNA here is from genome assembly GCA_944350225.1 of uncultured Clostridia bacterium. GTDB lineage: Bacteria > Bacillota > Clostridia > Christensenellales > UBA1242 > Caccovivens. The sequence goes on from CALVOH010000004.1 coordinate 23,179, forward strand.
CAGAAGGCCTGTTATAAAAGCCATCTAGAATCTCCTTTTATATTTATTGGAACTGGATCATAACCATGTTGATGACAAAATGGAGAACATCTTAAAATTCTTTTTGATCCAATTATAAATCCCTTAAAAGGGCCGAATTCCTTTACAGAATAAAGAAAATAGGTCGAACAACTAGGAAAATATTTACATACCTTTGGAAGCATTGGAGACACACACCACTTGTAAAAATACACTATAACATAAAGTATCATTTTGAATGGAAATAAAATATATTTCATTTTTCACTCGCTTTAAAAAAAAGCTTTTCAACTTGACTTTTTAAATCTTGAAAATTTATTTCTGTTGCTCCAACTTTTGCCATTAAAACATAGTTATGAAAATTTTTCGGCAATTCGCTTTTTCTTATAATCTCTTTTAGTCTTCTTTTTAATTTATTTCTTTTGTTTGCTTTCCCAACTTTTTTAGAAATTGCATATCCTATAAGGTAATTTCTAAACTTGCTCTCCACTGAAAAAAGTGTCAAATGTTCGGTGTGAAATTTTTTTCCTTTTTTATAAACATATGAAAACTGTTTATCTTTTTTCAGTCTATGATCCATGTCTTTTCCTTAAACTGTGATATTTTTTCTGCCACGATTTCTACGTCTTTTTAAAACGTTTCTTCCACCTTGGCTACGCATTCTTTCTCTAAAACCATGAACCTTTTTTCTCTTTGCTTTCTTTGGTTGATAAGTCTGTTTCATACTGTCCTCCTTAAAATCTAGTCATGTTTAAAAACATCTTTGTCAATAAACTTTTATAGTATATAATTTTTTACTTCGTTTGTCAACTTTATTTTAATGAGAATTTTTTTGTCTTTTGATTTGTTTTGACGTAAATTAAGATTTTTTAAAATAATATTTTTATTATAAAAAAACAACTATAAATAGTTGTCTTTTTTTTTTTTAATTAAACATTCTAACAGGTAAAATCAAATACAAAAATTCGTCTCCCTCTGTTGGAACTATTACACATGGATTGGATGGTGAGTTTAAACATAATTTTACAAATTCATCAGTGTTTGCCTTTAAAGCCTCTAAAATAAATCTTGGATTAAAAGCAATTTCAATATCTTTTCCATTTAACACTGCTGATATTTTTTCTTTGATATTTCCTATTTCAGAATTTGATGTTAAAATAATGGAATTTTCTTTTAGATCAAATTTTACAAAATTGTTTTGCCCAACTTTGCTTAAAAGAGAAACTCTTTCGAGTGCATCTTCTAATTGAATTTTATTTACAACAACATATGTTTCATAATTTACTGGGATTATTTGTTTATAATTTATAAAATCACCATCAAGCAATCTTGAAATAACCTTTGTGTCGACTGTGTCTATCATAATTGCATTTGTGTCTATATAAACATTTATGATATCGTCGCTATCGTCTAAAAGCTTGCTTATTTCGTTTAAAGATCTCGTTGGAACAACTATCGATTTTCGCACGTTCGCACTTGCTTTCTTTTTAACGAGAGCAAGTCTATATCCGTCTAAGGCAACTGTTGTCAATTCTTTTTGAGATATATCAAAAAGCACACCTTTTAAAATAGGTCTAGAATCATCTAATGCAACGGAAAATATTGTTTTATTTATTAATGATTTTAAATCACGTTGACTAATTCCAAACCACTCATCAGTTTTTATTTTTCTAAAACCTGGATATTCAATAGGATTGTAACACTGTATAATACTTTCATTGCCATCGTATCTTATAAGCAATTGATTTTTTTCATTGACTTCAAGTTCTATATCAGCAGATGAAAGTTTTTTCACAAACTCTGTGATAAACTTTCCAGGAACAACCGTTTCACCTTCTATTTTAATATCAGCTTTTATTTTTTTCTCAATAGATAAATCTGTGTCAGTTGCACTTAAAGTCAAAGTATTATCCTCAGCAACCATTTTAATCCCTTCTAAAATAGGATTTGTGATTTTGTTTGATATAGCTTTACTAACTCTTAAAAATGCTTCTGAAAGTTCTAATCCCATACAATTTAATAACATATTTTTTCTCCTTTATTTTGCGCGCGTGCACATTTATTATTTTTTTATTATTTTAAACTCGTAATAGTATTAATAGTGTGATGTGTAAATGTTGATAACTTTTTTTTATTCTATATATATTGTTTAAAAAAAATATTTACAAATTATTACACTATATATAGTTTAAAAAACTGTGGACAACTTTGTGGAAAAGTGTCGATGATATCTTTTAATTATCCACTTTTCAACATCTTTTTTATTTCACTTACAAAAGTTTGAATTTTTCGGTTGCTTTTAATTTCAGATAAAATTTTATCACGAGAGTGCATGATTGTTGTGTGATCTCTTCCTCCAAACATTTTTCCAATTGTAACAAGAGGAAGTTCTAACATTTCGCTTATCATATAAATGGCTATCATTCTCGGTTCTACAATTTCTTTATTTTTTTTCTTGCCAGTTATGTCATCTTTTGAAATATCAAAATAATCGCAAACAGCTTTTATAATTTGGTCAGCATTTGAACCTCCTTCATTTTTTTCATCATACTTATCTGAAAAGGCTTCGCGAACATCATTTATATCAGCTTCATTTTTTCCAATAAGATTCGAAAGAAAACAAACTTTTGAAAGCATACCTTCGAGTTCGCGCACATTTGAATCAATATGATCAGCAATAAAATTTAAAGCTTCATCTGTTATGGAACATTTTTCTAATTGGCATTTTTTTCTTAAAATAGCAACTCTTGTTTCAAAATCAGGTGGTTGAAGATCTTGTATTAAACCCATAGTAAAACGAGAACGTAATCTATCTTCAAGTGTTTCTATTTCTTTTGGAGGTCTATCAGAAGCAATTATTATCTGTTTTCCAAATTGATAAAGATCATTGAAAGTATGGAAAAATTCTTCTTGTGTGCTTGTTTTCTTGCTTATAAATTGAATGTCGTCAACTATTAAAACATCAACATTTCTATATTTTTCACGAAATTGTGAATTTGTTTTGTTTTTTATAGAAGAACCTAAACTTTCAATATAGTCATTGGTAAACTGTTCGCATGTTACATATTTAACTTTTAATTGTGGTGAAGATTCGCGTATATAATTTCCTATTGCATGAAGTAGGTGAGTTTTTCCCAATCCAACACCGCCATAAATAAAAAGTGGATTAAAACTTTTTCCAGGATTTTCGGCTACTGCTCTTGATGCTGCATAAACCGTTTGATTACATTTTCCAACCACAAAATTGCCGAAAGTATATTTTGGATTAAAAGGATTTTTTGAAGTCTCAACTTCATTTTTTGTAAGATTAGGTTTGTTTTTAGAGAGATAATCTTTTTCTTCATTTGGATCCAAAATTTCAATTTCGACTCCCTCACCAAAGATTTCTTCGGCGCTTGTTTTTAATTTATCAAAATAATTTTTTAATATTTGATTTTTTGCAAATGAGGATTTAGTAGAAAGAAAAAGTGTTTTATTTTCTGAAAAATCTATTATCTTTAATGGTTTAAACCACATAACAAAAGAAACATTGGAAACAGAAAGTTCCAATTTATCCATAAGTTGTTGCCAAAGTTTGTTTAGTTCTTGCATAAAATACCTACTTTGATATTTTACTAAACAAAATATAATTTGTCAAGTAAAGAAAGCTTGTTTGAAAACTAAAATAGTGTTATACTATACGCATGAGAATAACTCACTTATTTTTAAGCAATTTTAGAAATTATAAAAATCAAACAATAGAATTTGATAGCGATATAATCTCTCTATGTGGAAAAAATGCACAAGGCAAAACCAATTTAATAGAGGCGATATTTTTTGCATGTATAGGTAAAAGTTTTCGAACTAATAAAGAAAAACAACTGATAAGATGGGGAGAGGAATTTTCAAAAATAATTCTATTTGCAAACAACGAAGTTAGAACAAAAAAAATAGAAGTGATTATTTTTAACAATCAAAAGAAGATAGTCAAGTTAGATGGCATTCCTATAAAAAGAATAGGAGATGTTTTAGGAGAAGTTCCAATAGTTTTTTTCTCACCTGATGAATTAAAACTTGTAAAAGAAAGTCCTGATGAGCGAAGAAAATTTATGAATATTCATATTTCACAAACAAACAAAAAATATTTTTATCTTTTGTCTAGATACGAAAAAATATTAGATAATAGAAACAAACTTTTAAAGACGACAAAAGATTTTAATGTTTTAAAAGAGAATATTCAAATTTGGGATAAAGCCTTGGCTTCAACAGGAATAAAGATTATTAAAGAAAGAGAAAATTTTATTAAAGATATTCAGCCCTTTGCTAGCAAGGCACATGAATATATTTCTGGAGGAGAAAAACTAAGTTTGATTTATAAGACATGCGAAGTAGATGATGAACAGCAATTTCTTAAAAAGCTGTCAAAATCACTTGAAAAAGATTTTAAACTAGGTTACACAACATGTGGTCCACATAGAGACGATATTGATATTTATGTTAATGAAGAGGAAGTAAAAAGTTTTGGCTCGCAAGGACAACAAAGGACAGTGGCACTTTCTTTAAAACTTGCAGAACTAGAAATAATGAAAAATGTTACAGGTGAATATCCTATCTTAATTTTAGATGATGTTTTTTCCGAATTAGATGAAACGCGCCGAAAAAAATTAATCAAATTTACGTCAAGGTGTCAAACTTTTATAACTACAACAGATGAAAACCTTTGCGAAGGAAAAATAGTTAGAGTAGAAGATGGCAAAGCCAATTAAATTGTTGACAATTTTAATCTATAAAGTTTAAAATAAACACGTAGGAGAAAAGATGAAAGCAAATATTTATAGAACAAACAATTGTGGAGAACTTAGATTAAGTGATGTTGGGGAAACAGTAAGAATCTCTGGTTGGATAAACACCATAAGAAAACTTGGTGGAATCACATTTTTAACGCTTAGAGATAATTTTGGAATAACACAAGTTATCATAAGAGATGATAAGTTGCTTGAAGGTTTGTCAAAAGAAAGCGTTGTTAAAGTTGAAGGCAAAGTTGTGGAAAGAGAAAGCAAAAATTTAAAGATGCCAACTGGTGAAATAGAGGTAGAAGCAGAAAATATCTTATTGTTGGGAAAATGTCAAAATGCACTGCCATTTGAAATAAATGAAGCGCCAGAAACAAAGGAAGAATTGCGTTTAAAATATAGATTTTTGGATTTGAGAAACCCACAACTTCACGAAAGAATTTTAAAAAGGGCAAAAATTTTACAGTTTGTCAGAAATAGACTTGCGGAATTAGGCTTTGTTGAATTTCAAACACCTATTCTTGCTAACACATCGCCAGAAGGAGCTAGAGATTTTATTGTTCCAACAGTTTACGCACCTGGCGAATTTTATGCATTGCCACAATCCCCGCAACAGTTTAAACAGCTTTTAATGGTAAGTGGTTTTGACAAATATTTTCAAATAGCGCCATGTTTTAGAAATGAAGCAGCGAGAGCAGACAGAACTCCAGGTGAGTTTTATCAAATTGACATGGAGATGTCTTTTGCTACACAGGACGATGTTTTTGAAGTATGTGAAACACTAGCAACTGAAATTTTTCAAAATTTTTCTGATTACGATGTGTGCAAAGCTCCATTTAAACGTATAAAATGGAATGATGCTATGGAAAAATATTGCTCGGACAAACCTGATTTAAGAAATCCTCTTATAATACAAGATGCAACAGAATTTTTTGAAAATACAGATGTGAGTTTTTTAAAAAATAAAACTGTAAAACTTATAAAAGCAAATGCTGGTGAAAAATCACGTAAATTTTTTGACAATCTTTCAACGTTTATAGTCAGTTTAGAGGGCAAGGGTCTCGCATGGGCAAAAATGCTCGACGGCGAGTTGTCGGGTTCTTTTGTAAAGGCTTTAAAAGAAAATGAAAAGCTTGACTTTATAAATTGTTTTGGAATAAAAAACGGAGAGGCAGTGTTTATTGTCGCAGACCAAAAAGACAAGGCTATAAAACTTGCTGGGGCTTTGAGAAACAAATTGGGAGAGGAACTTGACATCATTGATAA
>CALVOH010000005.1 GCA_944350225.1 uncultured Clostridia bacterium
AATTTAAAGCGACACACAAATCGGCGATTGTCGTGTCTTCTGTTTCGCCACTTCGGTGAGAAACAATAGCAGTCATTCCATTTTGTTTTGCCAGATTAATCGCATCAACAGTTTCCGAAAGCGATCCGATTTGATTTAATTTAATCAAAATCGAATTGGCACATTTTTTTTCTATACCTTTCTTTAATCTTTCTGTGTTTGTCACAAAAAGGTCATCTCCAACAAGTTGCACTTTTTTGCCAAGTGCTTTTGTAAGCTTTTGCCAGCCTTCCCAATCTTCTTCTGCTAATCCATCTTCTATAGATATTATTGGATATTTTTTTATCAAATCCTTATAATACGAGATCAATTCATCTGTGGTAAAAATTTGACCTGTTTTCCAGAAATAATAAGAGCCCTTTTTACCTATCTTTTCAGCTGCGTCATACATCTCTGTTGAAGCGACATCTAATGCAATAAACACATCTTTTCCTGGTTTATAACCCGCTTTTTTAATTGCTTCAACAATGTAAAATAATCCATCTTCATCAGATTTTAAATTAGGAGCAAATCCGCCCTCATCTCCCACAGATGTTGAAAAACCTGCTTTTTTTAAAACTGTTTTAAGAGCATGGAAAACCTCCGCCCCGCATCTCAATGCTTCCGAGAAACTTTTCACGCCTACTGGCATAATCATAAATTCTTGGCAATTAACATTATTATCTGCGTGCTTGCCACCATTTAAGATGTTCATCATAGGGACCGGCAGAACATTGCCATCGCCCAAATATTCAAAAAGAGGTTTGTTTTTTGAGTTGGCACTTGCTTTTGCACAAGCAAGCGAAACGCCCAAAATCGCATTGGCACCAAGTTTTGATTTGTTTTGCGTCCCATCTAATTCAATCATAACCTTGTCAATAAGTTTTTGATTAAATGAATTTTTCCCAATCAAATTAGGCTGAATGATTTCATTTACATTTTTAACAGCATTTAGCACGCTTTTGCCGTTGTAAAAGCTTTTGTCTCCATCTCTTAACTCAACTGCTTCAAAAGCACCTGTCGAAGCCCCTGAAGGCACAGATGCCCTTCCAAAAGCGCCTGATTCAAGTTTTACATCAACTTCTATTGTAGGATTACCACGTGAATCCAAAATTTGTCTAGCATGAATAGTTTTGATTGCATCTTTTTTCATACACACTCCTCATAAACAGATATGACAGCTGTCATATTGAAAATAAAAATTAAAGAAACAAAAAAACGCATATTACATAATTTTTATCTTCTGTTTAGTATTTTAACAATAATATTCGAAAAAACCAACTATAATATAAACTTTTGTTGCAATTTTTAGTAAAATGTGATAACTTTTTTATGAGGAACAAATGATTATTAGAAGAAGTTGGTATGAACTTTTAAAAGGTGAAACAGAAAAACAATATTTCAAAAAATTGCAATCGTTTTTAGCAAATGAAAGGCAGAATTTTGACATTTTCCCTACTGATGAAAACGTTTTTTCTGCGCTTAATCTTTTGCCGTATGACAAGGTGAAAGTAGTCATAATTGGACAGGATCCTTATCACGAACCTAACCAAGCACATGGGCTCGCTTTTTCAGTTTTAGATCCTACGCCTTTGCCACCGTCTTTAATAAATATTTATAAAGAGATTGAGTCAGATTTAAACATAAAATGTTTAAACTCAGGCGATTTGACTAGATGGGAAAAACAAGGTGTTTTGCTTCTTAACACTACCCTGACCGTTAGGCGTGGCCAGGCTATGAGTCACCAAGGAAAAGGCTGGGAAGAATTTACCTCAAAAATTATAAAACTTTTAGCCGAGCGAAAAGAGCCTATGGTTTTTATGTTGTGGGGCTCACACGCTGGGCAATTTGCAAGCATAATTCCTAAATGGCATTTAGTCCTAACAGCGCCCCATCCAAGCCCTCTTTCTGCTTACCGTGGTTTTTTTGGATGTAAGCATTTTTCTAAATGCAACAAATTTTTAGTTGACCACAATCTCTCGCCAATAAATTGGGAGTGATAAATTTGAATAATATTTAAAATGAAACTTAATAACACAAATATTTGTATAAAACATAAAGAAAAAACCTGAGGTCGCTCAGGTTTTTTTAAGATACTAATCTTATAATTTAAATAATTTTGACAGTCGTCTTATTAATAATTGACTTCTATTAAGCCAAACTTTTCATCGCGTCGTCGATATAAAATGTTGACCTTGCCTGTTTCGGCATTTAAAAATACAAAGAACTCGTGGCCAAGTCTTTCAATAAAGTCTTTTGCATCTTCAACAGTTATTGGGTCAAGATCAAAAACTTTTTTCTTGTAAATATCTGGTAATTTTTGTTCTGGCTCTTCTGTCAAAAATTCAAAAGTTGGCAATTCTTTAACTCTGCTTTTTGATATTTTCTTATCTTTTCTACGCACAATCTGCCTTTCAATTTTTGGCAAAGCAAGATCGATGTTCGAATACATGTCATCGCTAGAAACTTCACTACGATAAAGCACGCCTTTGTTTACAATAGTAAGCTCCAATTTTTTTTGTTTGTTTTGTTCGCTACAAAGCACCTTCGCTTTAGCATCGTCACCGAAGTACTTTGACAGTCTCTCCACCTTTTCTGTAATAATATTTTTAAGCTTGTTTGAAATTTTAAAATTTCTTTCTAAAAAATCAATTTTCATGCTAACCTCCTATAATGATTTTAGCAAAAATCAAAATATTTTCAAAACGCTTTTGTTATTTTTCAGAGTTAAAAGTCAGATTTTTGCCGTCAAAATCAATTATTATTTCTCCACTATCATTTAATTCACCAAGCAATATTTTTTCGGCAATACGATCTTCAACTTCTTGTTGCAAAAATCTTTTTAATGGTCTTGCACCATATTCAGAGTTTGATCCTTTTTGAACAATAAAATCGAGTGCCTCTTCTGTCATTTTTAATGAAAGATTTTTCTCTTGCAATCGCTTGTTGATGTTTGCCAACAAAATTTTTGCGATCTTGACAAGTTGAGGCTGTGACAATGGCTCAAAAACGCAAATGACGTCGATACGATTAATGAATTCTGGTTTAAATTTTTCTTTCAAAGCGTGCATATAGATCTCTTTGCTTGTAAGTTCTTCTTCTTCACCACCAAAGCCAAGTTTTTTGTTGTGCCTTACCTCACTAGCCCCGACGTTTGAAGTCATAATAATCACCGTGTTTTTAAAGCTAACAGTTCGACCCTGTCCATCAGTCAATCTTCCGTCGTCTAATATTTGAAGCAATGCATTGAAAATGTCTGGATGCGCTTTTTCAATTTCGTCAAAAAGCACAACCGAATACGGTCTTCTTCTAACAGCTTCTGTAAGTTGTCCTCCTTCGTCATACCCCACATATCCCGGAGGAGCACCGATGAGTTTTGACACGGAATGAGACTCCATGTACTCCGACATATCTATTCGAATGATATTGTTTTCATCATCAAACAACGCTTCTGCTATTGCTTTTGAAAGTTCGGTTTTACCAACACCTGTAGGCCCAAGGAACAAGAAAGAACCTATTGGTCTTTTTGAATCTTGTAGGCCCACGCGAGATCTTCTTATTGCCTTTGAAATTGCTTCAACCGCTTCATCTTGTCCAACCACACGTTTGTGCAAGATCTCCTCCAAATGAATCAGTTTTTCTTTTTCGCTTTCTGTTATTCTTGTCACTGGAATACCTGTCCATTTAGCGACAACCGATGCAATTTCGTTTGCGCCAATTTGCCCACTTGATGAGCTTTTGCCTCCGCCTTTTGATTGTTTCTTTTTTAATTGATCTTCAAGCTTTATTATTTCAGACTGTAAAGTCGCTGCTTTTTCATAATTTCTCTGGAGCGATGCTTCGTCCCTTGAAGAAGAAAGTTGAGCGATTTTGTTTTCCAAATCTTTTACTGCCTGAGGTTTGACAGAAAAATTTACTTTTGCTTTACTGCAAGCTTCGTCGATCAAGTCAATCGCCTTATCTGGCAAGCTTCTGTCCATAATATATCTATCCGACAAAACGGCAGCAGCTTCGATTGCTTCATCACTTATTTTAATTTTATGAAAAGCTTCATAAGAATCTTTAAGACCTTTTAATATTAAAATAGTGTCTTCAACTGATGGAGGCGAAACTAAAATAGGCTGAAATCTTCTTTCTAGAGCCTTGTCTTTTTCAATAAACTTTCTATACTCATCTGTCGTTGTTGCACCTATTGTTTGCAGTTCGCCACGCGCAAGATAGGGCTTCAACATGTCTGCTGGACTTGTTTCGCCTTCTTTAGAACCAGCCTGAGCCAACGTGTGAATTTCATCTATAAAGACAATTATGTTTTTACTTGATATAATAGTTTCAATCGCATCTTTAAGCTTTTCTTCCATACTGCCACGGTATTTAGTGCCAGCCATCAAGCCACCAATTTCCAAACTAAAAATTACCTTGTCTTTAAGCAAATCTGGAACGTTGCCCGAAACTATTGCTTGCGCAAGTCCCTCCACTATCGCTGTTTTACCAACGCCTGCTTCACCAATAAGCACAGGATTGTTTTTGGTTTTGCGACAAAGTATTTCTATCACCCTTTCAATTTCATTTTCTCTGCCAATAACTGGGTCGAGTTTGTGCTCTTTGGCTTTTAAAGTTATATCACTACCCATATCAAGCAATTTTTGTGGAAGCGAGCTTTTGCTTTGTGCTTGTCCTCCTTCCTGTTTTGGAGATGCTTGGCTTAAAAGCGCAGATATTTTTTGATAAAATCTGTCTATTTCAATCCCATAATGATTAGCTAACAATTTTACAGCAACAGAGCCTTCGCTAGAAAGTAATGCTAAAAGCAAGTGTTCTGTTCCTAAAAAACTGTGATTGTACTCAAGTGCTATTTGTTGGGCTACTCTAAACAAATCTTTAACCCTTGGTGACAACTCTACTCTGCCAGAGGTAAAAAGAAGTTCTTCATCAGAATTCTCACTGAATAATTCAAAAAGATCTTCCTCGGTTACTCCTTCATCAGCGAGCATTTTTGAAGCCAAACAGTCTTTAACAGAAGCAATACCATATAAGATATGCTCTGTCCCTACAACATCGCTACCAAATCTTAAAGCAATTCTGCTTGCATTTTTGATAACTTTTTCGATGTTGTCTGAAAAATAATTTGATCCAATATTCATTTTTTCCCCCTTATTTCAACGAGATTTTTTACTCTCTTTGCTATATACTCGCTTCGCACTTTATTTTCCTCTTTGTCTTGCGAAAAAACTCGAATTTCGTGCAAATTTGCTGATGCGCCATGATAATAAAGCTTCATAAACAAATCTACGTCCTTGATTTTCACAATTTCAAGCTCATGCCCAAGTCTTACAAGTGACAGCAAATTTATCATTTCTGTTTCTTCCAAAACATAACTGTTTTCTAAAATAGCGAGCGCACGAAAAACTTCGTCACATATCTTGTCATGATTTTCGTCAAAAAGTTTTTTTCTTAAACTCGTTTCCTCTTTAAAAATATTGTAAAAAAAATCGCTTACTCGATCTATAATTTCTTCTTCTGTGCATGCAAACATGCCTTGATTGGATATTTGATAAATGCTTCCTAAAGCCTTGCTTCCTTCACCATAAATGCCTCGAAACGTTAAGTTGAAAGCTGATGCCTCACGAATAAGTTCTGCTATTCGTCCACTTCTTTCTAAGGCTGGCAGAAAAACCATAACCGACGCCCTCATAGCGTTTCCTAAATTTGAAGGCGATGCAGTCAAAAACCCAAATTCATCATCATAAGCTATGTTAAAACTTTTACATATCTTTTCATCCATAGGCAAAAGATTGTTGAAAGCTTCTTCCAAATTAAACCCCTGACATACTGATTGCTCACGAATGTGATCTTCTTCAAAAATCATGAAGATCAATGTTTCGTCCTCATTTGTTGCAACAATGGATATTTCTTTGTTTTCTATAAGCTCTTTACTTATAACATGCCTTTCAAGTAATGCCTTGCATCTTGACAAGGGCATTGAAGAAAGGGGCATTATTGTGTAATCACCAGATGCCATAAGCAAAGCTGAAACAGAGTCAACCAAATAAGAAATTTGATTGCTGTCTAATTTTTTCGGCAAAAAACTTAGCCCAGACAAATTTCGAGCAAATCTTATTCTAGAAGAGATTGCAACAGAGTTGAAATTGCTCATAGCCCTCTCCTTTTCAAATCGCCACAATGTTTTTTGCCATTAAAAAGCTCTCGGACATGATTTGTGAGTGGTTCTATTTCGTGATAGCAATGTTCGCATCCAACAAACCCCGTCTTTAAGATCTCTTTAAAAGTCCTTCCACAATAGTCACAGCTTTCTTTCAAGCTTCCTCCTTATCTAGACCTTTCATAGTTAAAGATATTCTCTTCTTCGCTAAATCAACACCAATAACCTTTACCTCAACTTTTTGTCCTACTTTCAAAACTTCGGACGGATGTTTTATAAATGAATCGGAGATTTGTGAGATATGCACAAGTCCATCTTGATGCACACCAATATCAACAAATGCACCAAAATCAACAACGTTTCTCACAACTCCTGAAAACTGCATGCCTTCTTTTAAATCTTCCATAGTGATAACATCGCTTCTAAGAACCGGTTTTGGCATACTGTCACGAATATCTCTTCCAGGTTTTTGTACTTCACTAACAATATCTTTTAATGTAGGAACGCCAATGTTAAGTTCGCTTGCGACCTTTTCTTCTCCTTTTAGTTTTACAAGGGCTTCTAAACTTGTCTCACCCTTAGTAACTTCATTTAGACTAACTCCAAAAAGTTCTAACAATTTTTTAGTAGTTTCATATGCTTCGGGATGAACAGCAGTGTTGTCTAAAATGTTTTCACCACCAACAATTCTTAAAAATCCTGCGCACTGCTCATAAGCCTTTGGCCCAAGTTTTGGGACGCTTAAAAGCTGTTCTCTGTTTTTAAAGCCCTTAATTTTGGCTCTGTAAAGCGTGATGTTTTTTGCGATACTCATGTTTAAGCCTGAAACGTAAGAAAGCAAACTTGGTGAAGCAGTGTTAAGGTCAACACCTACACTATTAACACAATCCTCTACAACACCTGTCAAAACTTCGGTGAGTCTATTTTGTGGCATGTCATGTTGGTATTGCCCCACGCCAATGCTTTTTACATCGATTTTAATAAGTTCGGCAAGCGGATCTTGCAATCTTCTTGCAATCGAAACGGCACTGCGAAGTGAAACGTCATAATCAGGAAATTCCTCCGCCCCAAGTTTTGAAGCGCTGTAAACTGATGCTCCTGCCTCGCTTACAACGGCATAAGAAACGGGACGAGAAACATGTTTGATTAGTTCTGCCACAAAAATCTCAGCTTCTTTAGAAGCAGTCCCATTGCCTATTGATATTACGTCAACTTTGTATTTTTCTATAAAACTTTTTAATTTTTCAATAGACTCTTCGGTTTTTGATTGAGGTGGTGTTGGATAAATTACGGTGGTGTCAAGCACATCACCATTTTTGTCGATGACGGCGATTTTGCACCCCGTTCTGTAAGCTGGATCAAGTCCCAAAATTATATTGTTTTTTAATGGTGCTTCCATTAAGAGTGGTTTTAAATTGACTTCAAACATCTTGATCGCTTGTTCACAAGCGTTGTCCGTCAAATTCGAACGCAACTCTCTTTCAAGTGCTGGGAAAAGTAAGCGATCATAACTATCTTGCAACACGCTCTCGATGATATTATCAGTTTGTGGATTATCTTTTTTGTATGCAAATCTAATTTCTTTTAACATCAATTCTGGATTTACAACAACTGAAACTTTTAAACATTTTTCTTTTTCGCCCCTATTTATTGCCAGCACTCTGTGGCTAGGCAATTTTTTTGCTTCCTGCTTAAATCCAGAATATGTTTCATAAGTCAGCTTGTTTTCTCCGTCGAGAAGACTGCATTCGATGATAGCCTTGTCAAACAAAAGCTCTCTAAGCGTTTTACGTAAGGAAGCATCATCACTTATCCTTTCAGCTAAAATATCTTTTGCACCATTTATCGCGTCGTCAACAGTTGGCACTTGTTCTGTTATAAATTTTTCTGCTTCAAGATTAATGTCCACCCCTTTTGCCTGCTTTTGTAAAATGTCAGCAAGAGGCTCCAACCCTTTTGCTATTGCAATAGAGGCTCGCGTCTTCCTTTTTGGTTTGTAAGGTCTATAAATATCTTCAACTTCAGTCAAAGTTTTGGCTGAAGAAAGTGCTTTTGCAAGCTCCTCCGTCCATTTTCCTTGCTCAGTAATTGTACGCTCCACTTTTTCTTTTTCTTCTTCTAGATTGCGAAGATATTTTAACCTATCAGCAAAATTTCTTAAAACCTGGTCATCACAAGAACCGTGCATTTCCTTTCTGTAACGTGCAATAAAAGGAATTGTGTTGCCTTCATCTAAAAGATTGACTATGTTTTCAGCATATATTTGTTTTAATCCAAATTCACTTGCTAATGTTTCTGTTATGTTCATATTTTTTCTCCTTGTGTTAATTTTTTAAGCTCTTTTATGGTAACTGCGTAAGGGTCTTCAAAAAGAGCACAACTTGTAAGTCTTAAAAATTCGAGTTCTCTTTCCAAATCGATCTCTGGAAAATCGTAAGTGCCCAACGACAATTTGACAGGGTATCTCGCCAGCAATTTCAAATTTACAAAGGTTGCTCCCTTTTCAGCAAACGCTCGTGGACAAATAGTAATTTCTGCATTATGTTCTCCAAGAATTTGCAGGTCGTCTTTGTCTGCATACATTCCACCAACAATCTGACATTCATGGTCCAAAAAGCCCAAATCTTCAAGCGCTTGCGCTGGCATTTTGCCACCAAATTTTTGACTTATTTGCCCTGTCCTCGTCAAATTTTCGTAAAGCAGAGTTGTGGTTGGCAATTTTAAGAGACTTACACGGTTTAAAATGTCATCATCATCAAGCAAATCCACAAACACCGAAAATTTAAAACCTGAATGTTTAAATTTTTCAAATTTTTGCTTGTCCAAGGCAAATCTAGACGGCAAAATTAAAGTGCCTTGCAAAGCATATTTTTTCATCATTTCAATAGCAAAGAAAACATCATCGCAAAAGCAATTTACTTGATCAAACTCTGATTTACTGATTTTTAGAAAATCTTTTTCGTTTCTTGCTAAAAAAAAATTGTTTATAGTTTTCAATTGCATAATTTCCTTTCAAAGTGTAAAATAATAAAAAATGATAAGAAGTTTTTACAAGCAGACGTTAGATTTTTTTGTTTAAATATGCTTTAATTATACATCTTTTAAGGAGGCAAAGCAAACAAAATGAAAACTATTTTACACTCTGACGTAAACAATTTTTTTGCCTCAGTTGAATGTGCCACTCGTCAAGATTTAAAAGACAAGCCTGTTGCTGTGACCGGAAATCCTGAAAAAAGAACGGGTATTATTTTAGCAAAAAATGAGATTGCAAAAAAATTTGGTGTAAAAACAGGAATGAGCATATTCGAAGCAAAACAATATTGCCCCGAACTCGTCTGTTTAGCCCCGCACTACTCACTTTACGAAGAAATATCTTTAAAATTACACGAGCTTTATCTTGATTATACGGACCTTGTCGAACCTATGGGCCTCGATGAATGTTGGCTTGACGTGACAAGCTCCATGAATATTTTGAATAAAACTGCATTACAAATTGCAAATGAGATAAGAGAGCGCGTAAAAAAAGAGTTTGGTTTTACTGTATCTGTTGGTGTTTCTTTTAATAAAATTTATGCAAAGCTAGGCTCTGACCTAAAAAAACCTGATGCTGTCACCGAAATACCAAAAGAAGAATTTAAAAATATTGCCTTTCCCCTGCCATTAAATTCAATAGTCGGCATTGGTAAAAGATTGGAAGAAAAGTTTTTGCTTATGAATGTAAAGACAATCGGCGATTTCTGTGACTTAAAAGATTCGTATATAAAACAAATTTGGGGCATAGTTGGTTTGAGATTAAAAGCAAATTTAATGGGTAGCGAAGAAGAAAAAGTCAAAAATTATTATGAGGCAACTGCTCCAAAAAGCATAGGCAATGGCACAACCACCATCAAAGACATATTAAACAGAGATGAAATTGAAAAAGTTGTAGCTTTCTTAGCAGAGAAAATCTCTAAGAGATTGATAAAATCTGGATATCAAGCACGCACCATTCATGTTTCGCTAAAAGACAATGAATTTAAAAAATACTCAAAATCTAAAACCATATCTTCGTGTTTTGCTACTGATGTTTTAATAAAAGAAGTAATGAACTTAATAGACTCTTTTTACACTTATTCTCATTTAATACGTGCAATACGCATAAGCTGTGGAAATTTGGAAAATATATCCAAGCACAAGCAACTGAGTTTTTTTGACCAAAGGCAAGAAAACGCGAGTAGAACCATTGAAAAAATTGTAAATAAATATGGCCAAGACTCAATAATAAGAGCAAGTGAATTTTCAAAATTTATAAACAGAAAAAACCACACAGAAGAATAAAAAACACGAATGGCATTTTTATAAACAACTTTTAACTTTCACAAAACAAAAAAAGAACGCTAGCTTGCGTTCTTTTTTTAAAAATTACAAATAACTTTTTTATAACGAGTCAGTGTTTTTAACTTATCTATTTAAAGCTTGACAGCACGCCTGATTTTTCTTGTTCTCCAACTTTCCTATCACATCTAAAATCTCGTCTGACAATTATTGTATATAGGAGCATATCAATAAAAATATTTTTTGTAATCATCATTTCGATGATTAATAGATTTTATCGCTCGTTTCCTTAAAACCAACCAAATGGTTAAACCTATCAGTCCTAAAACAACAACACCACCTACAACACCTATTATTATCCACATCGTGTTGTCTTTTTCAGGCTCGCCATCACCTTCTGTTGCTACTAGTGAAATTGAATAAGACTTGTTATCATTCTCTTTTAGCGCTGAGGTGGAAAATGAAAACTCATAAATTGTCATTTCGCTATTTGTAGGATCAGTATAGCTTTCATAATCAAACCTAGATGTTTGAGATGCAAACAAATTTTTGATTGATTGAGTTATCTTTTCAGAGTTTAACGTATTTTTACTAGAAACATACACTTTTATATTGACGTTTTCATTTTTATCAAGCTGTATTGAATTTGTTTGCAATGTTTGGTTGTTTATTTCAACCTTTGATATAAGATTAGAATCATAATTAAAATTTAGGGTGTATGGATTATAATTAAATGTAGCCAACAGCAAAAACGATTTGTAAAAGGATGTCTGTTTGCCATCTTTAACTCCAAAATTTATGGTTATGGTGCTCATAGTTGTAAGGTCATCAACATTTTCTGCCAACATCCATTTTTGTCCTGCATACTCAATTGCGCCTGCGCTATTATAAGTCAAATAATAAAGTTTCCAACTATCAAATGAATATAAGCGATTTGCAACTGCGTCAACAGTTAAAACTGTGCCATTTGAAACCTCTCTTTCTATATTTGTGGTAAGAGATGATGAATTGCTGTATCTTATAGATCCGTTCTCGCCAAGATTTATTTGCCCATCGCTGACATTTCCTGCAACCAAGTAAATTGGAAAACGAACAGCTGACAATCTAAATGAATATCTACCTTCAGTAGAACTTGAAGAAAGAATATTTAACTCGAAAATCCTTTGTCCATCCAAAACCTTATCAGTTAATGTAATTTCACCATTTGAAGAAATAAGCGCTCCATCTTTTTCTATAAAAGAGTCCAAACCAAGAGGCGCCCCATCTTTTAATATTTCCGAAATATCGTAATAGGTGGAATAAATATCATCTTTAAACTCCAAAGTAAACGTTGCATATTCACCATAAGGCACATCTTCTCGCTTGCTATTGCCTTGTGCTTGCAACATTCCGTTGTCATCAATTACGCTTTCAAGCGAAAAATCAAATGATTGAAACGATTGCAAACGAACTTCTTGACCGCTTTGAGTGTTTATAACCAGCCATCGCGATGTAAAATCCCAAGGCTCTGCACTTTGATTCCAACCGAATGTTACTGATTGACCTTGTGATTCAACAACTGAATAATCGTTAACAAAGAAACTCTCAGTTTTTAAAATAGTTGGATCTGCAACATTTATTACATAATCTTTAGTTTCAATATTAGAAAAATTGTATGATCCAGCATAGCCAAAAGCATCAAATGTGCTTGAGAATGCAATCGAATTTATAGCTCCAGAATTATACATGGAAAGAATATTTCCAATTATTGCACCAATCCTATATTCATAAGTTTCGTTTTGAGCAACCGCCAAATTTATACTTACCGCACAATCACTCAATGACCCATCATCTACTTCTCCAACCATACCGCCAACATAAAAGCGTGAATCTAGATCTTTGCCCAAACTTATGTTAAGACTTATGCTTCCAAATACAACTGTTTTTGTAATTTTGACGTTATCCGTTGCACCGACTACTCCACCTAATTTAATTGTGTAAGAATTTGAAAGTTCGGCAGAAAAAGTTTGATTTGCAATAACACTGATATTTTTTAACTCACCTCCTACAAGACGTCCTGCAAGAGTCCCATATGTAAGTTTTTTTGTAATTTTTTGAGGCGTAGCATTTTCATTAGAAACCACCTCACAATTCTCTATTGTCGTGTTTCTACCATAACCTAAAAGTAAACCGGCAAATATTTCACTTTCAGTGCTATCTGTGCTTGAAATTAAATAATCTCCCGAAATCTGTAAGTTTTTAATAGTTGCTCCATCAGTATAACCAAAAAGCCCTTGATAAGCACCATTGATTTTAGTTGTCTCTTCAAATGTTATAGTGTGGCCATTCCCATCAAAAATTCCTTTAAAAGAATTTGCTTCTAACCCGATTGGCGACCAGTTTGATGAAATCGTAATGTCTTCATTTAACACCAATGTTGCGGATGAGTAATCTTTAATATTTTCAGACAATGTTTGTAAAGAAATACTAGACGACGAACCGTCTTGTGTTACACTGATGATTTCATCGATAACAGACGAGGCCTGAACAGCATCGCCCGAAGAAATATTATCGTCATTAAAATTTAACGGTACAACTGCCATCAATGCAAAAAGTAAAATGCTCAATAACCCATAAAACTTTTTCATATATTAACTATGTTAAATTTAACACAATTTATTTATTTTTCCAAATAATTTTTTAATATTGCTAAATTTGTAAAATTTTATTAAAACTTTTTTCACATTTTTGTTCATACTATTATGACATCATTTCAATAAAAAAACTTGTTTTTTCAAAAAATTTTATTGTTTTTTAATAAAATTTAGCATTTTTTTTAATTTTTTTTGCATTTTTTAGTTAATTATTGCTTCATTTCCATTTTCTTCTAATCTTTCTTATCAATCTTTCTTTATCAATTTCTATTGCACTCTTTTGCCTTGGCTGTAAATGAGCTGAAGGTTTCGACATTAAATAATACCTCAGCTCATCTAATGAGTGATCATCCTTTTTAATTGGTGCATCTTCATCACCCCAAAAATAAGATTTAAACTCTTTAATCAAATTTACGCAGTTTTTAAATATAAAAATATGAGCTTGTCCACTTCCATCTTTTAAGTATCTTTTCACAGTAGATATCCCAGAAAACATATCCTTGTTCACTCTCGGGTTAACTAAAATGTTGTTTTCGTAAAACAAATCTACAACACTTTTTTGACTGGCGAGTGTTCGTTGAGATGCCGCGCTGTCGATGAGAGCAGAGAGCATTCCATTGCTTGCAAAATGCCAATTTAAATTTTGTGCTATTCCCAAAATTTTTTTAGCATGATATGTTACATCTTTCTTTGCTTCAAAATGTTCAGCAATAACAAAAATATTTCCATCGTAGTCGACAGCATAAAAATGTGCAGATAGCGGATTGTTTAAACCAGGGTCAATAGAAATGTTGTCATACCAATCACAAGGAACATCAAACGGCTCGATCACATGAACTTTTTCGTCGAATTCAGGATAAACCAAACCTCCAAAAAAACTAAACTTACCATATTTTCTTGATTCAAGCTCGTCTTCTGCCATAGTTTGCGATAGCAAGTCAATCTCCGTTTTTGACAAAAAGGGATTGTCCTCCCACTGCATATGCTCACACCACACCTCAGGCGAGTTATGACAATTTAAGTATATCTCATTGTAAACCCAAGTCATGCCTTTAAGAGGTGTCATAGTTCCAAAAATATCTCCACACCTGTCTAACACGCGCATTTGACATTCTCTGTAAATGTCAAAAGGTGGCTCTTCATCAAACCACACAAAATCAAGTGACGCGCCTTGAAATTTTTCTCTGCCCTGATCACAACTTTTAAATCCGATTTTACTAGTACCGCCAAACACATTTTTTATTAATATAAAATCTATTACACCGCTTTCTGGCGAACTTTCGCTACCACTTTGCATAACTATTTTTTCTATCCATTCCGCTTTTAAATAATGCAAAATCTTTTGTTGCGCGACATCTCTTTGAACTTGACGCGATAAACTTACAACCCAACCCGAAACATTTTTCTTGTTTTTTCTATAAGGATGGATACCTCTTGAAAGATAAACAACTTCAACTGCTCCACATTCACTTTTGCCACTTCGATTTCCTCCAAAAACCCATCTGTTTCGTTTTTTACATTTATGAAAAGCTATTTGTTTTTGATGAACTATGTTGCCAGAGTTGTAGGCTTTCAAATTGGGACTTGGCTGTCTGTTTTCAATTTCTTTACAAACTAGTTTTAACTTTTCTTTAATTTCTGACATCTCTCCCCCATAAAAGACAAGAATATAATTTGCTTGCACAAATTTTAATATTAAAATATTCACATGAAAATATTGTTTCTTTTAATCGTGTCGTGCTTTATGCTTTTATCTTCACAACCAAGCTTTAGCAGTTATGCTGATGAAAGTTATTCATATTATGCAAAGATTTTGGGCAACGCATATTTTTATGAGTTACCTGATGAAAAAACGTCATTATTTACAATACCTTCCACTTATTTTGTTTTATTGATTGGAGAAGAAGGAGAATTTTATAAAGCAAAATATTTAGATATTTATGGCTACGTCAAAAAAAGCGATGTAACACCTATGAACGGAACGCCCACTTCGCCTTATCCCAATCAAAAATTTAGAAATTATAATGATGGAGGATTAACCGTCTATTCCTCGCCTTCAGCATCAGGCAATGCTCTTGGCAAACTCGCTTTTGAAGGGCAATATCTCCTTTACGGAACTATGATTGGCGAGGAAATGTTCAGTCAGTCCACTAATGTTTGGTATTATTGCAAACTAGATGGCGAAACTTCATCCATTTATGGTTATGTTTTTTCTTACTATTGCGACCTTTTTGATGGATTTATAGAAAACACAGAATATTTTCCAGAAATAACAGAAGAATTGATTTTTACTTCAACAACAACCGCCGAACCCCAAGGAGGATTAAGCGACACAGTTGTAGCAATTATAATACTTTCAGTAAGTATACCTTGTCTTATTATTTTATATTTGCTACTCAGCCCATCAAAAAAAGGTAAACTTAAAAAACACCTTGTACGAAAAAAAGATTATTATGAATTTAATGAAGACGATTTATAAACAAATCTTTTCTTTTTGAAACGGTTGCACGCAATTTTTGTCTTCCTTTTCAAATGAAGATTTAACATTTAAAATCCAATCTTCTCCGGAAAGGTAACTATCCAATCTTTCCATTGGGAAGCCAAACAAACTGCATCCTGCCTCAAATGCAGCCTCCATTTCGTTTATTCGCCTAAAATAAGTCCTACGTGAAAGAGAAAGTGCAGACAAGATTTCTTCACATGAAGCATTGTCAAAATATTTCATAATTAAAATCTTCGCTCCCTTCTCGTTCAAAGTGGAAAGAGCTTTTTCAACAAGAAGTTTGATATTAATTAATTTTACCTTTCTTTCTGATAAATCTATAATTTTGTTTGCAAGCGATAAAGTGTTATGCGTAAGAGCATCACTTCCTAACATCGATGAATGCTGAACTGCTTGCTTTTCTATTATATTGTCAATAGCATCAGCTATCCTTTCTAAATAACGGTAAACCGTAAGTAAGGTTTTACCCCAAACGTGTTTTTGCATAAAATTCCCCTTTAATTATAATTTTTGCGATAAAAAGTCAATTACCTAAAATAAGGCAAAATTTGTTTCATAAATTTTTAGCTATATAACTTAAAGCTTGGTTACTCCGCCAGAAAAATTGGCTTCTGCGCATAAAGCAACTTCTTTTCTGCGTTTTACACAAAAAATTATAAAATGAAGTGTTGCGATAGTCAAATTTTAATGCCACAATTTTTAAACAAATTTCGATTTTTTTACAAATTTGTCGAAAAGTGGTGTAGATTTGGCAATGTTGTGGTGGTTATTTGACGGCAAAAACACTATAAACAAGACTAATTTTGTAAAAATAATGTTTTAAATTTTTTATAACAAAAGAGTTGTAAAATTTTTTTAAGTATGATAAAATAGCAAAGTGGGTATGCCGCTGTGGCGGAATGGCAGACGCGACGGACTCAAAATCCGTTGAGGGCAACTTCATGTGGGTTCGACTCCCACCAGCGGCACCAAGCGAAAAAGTCGCAAGGCTTTTTTTTATTTAAAACTTAATGGGAGTCGAACGGGCGGTTAAGAAAAGTTGCCTGTGTGCAAGTTTTCTCCGCCCCGGCGTGATAGCGGAGTTGCCAGCATGATGTGGCTTTCCGCGGAGCGACTCCCACCAGCGGCACCAGATTAACTTATTGAGCGTATGACATTCCGCACTATCTGGGGTCCCCGAAAATGTTAATCATTTTTGGGGAAAAGGAACAAACGAGCGATAGTGCTTTTTTTGCCGTCAGGCAAACAAGCAAGAGCGAAGTTTGTGACGCAGGCAGACGCGACGGACTCAAAATCCGTTGAGGGCAACTTCATGTGGGTTCGACTCCCACCAGCGGCACCAGACAAAAAAGTCGCAAGGCTTTTTTTTATTTAAAACTTAATGGGAGTCGAACGGGCGGTTAAGAAAAGTTGCCTGCGAAGTAGTATCTATGTCATGACGTTAATGTTTGTTGATTTAATATTAGCTATTTGATTGCTTTTAAGTTAAGTTTTTTATATAATTAAATTAGGAATTATTTATGAAAAAGACAACACCTTCTAAAATCAAATACTGCTTAGCATATGGAAGAAATTTAGACATCAAAAGAATGAAAGAAAGATGCCCTAGTTGCGAACTAATAGGCAAAACTTTTTTAAAAAACTGGCAGATAGCTTTTAAAAAATACATAACTATAGAGCCAAAGGAAGGAGCAATAACGCCTGTAGGCATTTGGAAAATAAATGAAAAAGCAGAAAAGGAACTTGATGATATTGAACATTTTCCTGTTTTGTATAGAAAGGATTACACTTTCATAGAAGTTGGTGGCAAACTTGAAAGGGCTCTTGTTTATTTAATAAATGATAAAAAAGACAAGTACCCTGATAAATTGTATTTAGAAAATCTATTAATTGGATATCACGATTTTGACTTTGATAAAAAATATTTAAAAGAAGCTATAGACAGAATACCTAAAAAGAAAGTTTTTATTATAGCCAAAAATTGTAATGAGAATTATGTTAAAGGGCTTCAAATGGTGGGCGTTGAGGCGGACGTCGGCATTAAATGTAAAAATATTGAAGATTATGATGGATTGCTAATCCCAGGTGGTGGGGATATGCACCCAAAATGGTATAAACAAAAAAATTTATATTCAACTAACATAGATTTTGAAGCAGACAAAAATGTTTTTAAGCATATAAAAAAATTTATTAAAAAGAAGAAAGCGATTTTAGGGATTTGCCTTGGTAGTCAATATTTAAACGTCTACTTTGGTGGAACTCTAAAACAACATATTGAAAATCATAAAAATGTAGAGCACAAGGTGTCAACAGATGATCAACTCTTTATAAAATATTTTGGGAAATCTTTTAAAATAAACTCCCTACACCATCAAGCAATAGATAAACTTGGAAAAAATCTTAAAATATGTGCTGTTTCTAATGATGGAATAATTGAAGCTTTTGTTCATGTAAAATATAACATTTTGGCAGTTCAATGGCATCCGGAACTTATTCTTAATAAAAATGGCAAAAAAGTGTTCGAAATTTTTAAAACTATGTTGTAATATTTGATTATAGTTTTTGCTATTAAAAAAACACCCCATTTTAAAGTCTTTTAATATGTTTATTATTTGTAAGCTTAATGCTTGCAAACAAACAATTAATTACTAAAACAGTTTTAATTTTTATGTATAAATATATTATGCTCATTTCTTTCCTTTTTTACTGTAACATTTCATATCAAATTTTAAATTTTTTTTCTACAATTTTTAAAACATTTTGTTTTCAAAATCATATGTGATATACTTAGCTTAGTTGAGGTAATTATGAAATACAAATTAATAGCTGACGCGTCTTGTGATATCCCACAAAATTTGGCAGAAAAATATGACATATCACTTGTGCCTATCGAAGTTAGATTTGGCGAGGAAATTTATCCTCAAGGTTTAACTAACCAAGAATTTTATAAAAAGATTAATGAAACAGGCTTAATTCCAAAAACAAGCATGCCTAATCAATTTTTGTTTGAAGAAATACTATCACCTTATGTAAACAAATCTGACATCCACGTCATTGTTTTGACTATATCCTCTGAAATGACAGCCACTATTCATCAGGTTGAGGGTGCTGTTCAGGCACTTAAAATGCAAAACGTTACATATCGTCAATCTACTGTAACAACGTGGGCACAAGGTGCGATCTTGATTGAACTTGCAAAATTTATTGAAAAGGATGACGACCTTTCTCATGTTATTAAGAAATTGGACGAATTAATTAGCAAGGTCAAACTTGTCGCTGTTATCGGTGATTTAAAATATCTTAAAGCCAGTGGTAGACTTTCAACTGCAAGCGCAGTGATGGGATCTATGCTTAATGTAAAGCCTATTATTTCGCTCGCTGGTGGTAAAGTGACAAATGAAGCAAAGGTTATGGGCGAAGCTAAAGCTTTTATGTACATGGTTGCAAAGGCAAGAAATAGAGATAAAACTTTGCCTATCTATTTTGGACATTCAAATTGCCCGGAGATGATAGATAAAATATTATTAAAATATTCTGCAATGCTTGATATTTCACCAAAAGATCAAGTGATTTGTGATATTGGATGTGTTGTAGGTTCACACGTTGGGCCAAATTGCTACGGACTTGTTTATTTTGAGTAACACAAAAAACTTTCTTTGATTTATAAAAAAACGCATCAATTCTTTTGATGTGTTTTTTTAATAGGTTAAGCATGAATTTTTTTATAACCTGATTTTTGGTCTAATTTATGATATCAAAAAATATAAAAAAATATTAAACAAACTAATTAAAAAAACACTTTGTTATCAATGCCTACCCCAAACACAACTGTCAAAAAACCAAAAGAAAATTTTGTTTTAACAAATAATGATGGTCTTAGTCTATAAAATATGATATAAAAGCATTATTAATCACAAATAATGCTTTTTTTATTTGGACACATACCCTAAACTGCGAACTCTGTCAACTTCAAATTCTATAAAAAATTTAATTTCATCGTGAGAGATAAATCTTATTCTTATATCACTTTTTAGATTAAAAAATTCTTTTAAAAGCTTTTTTAATTCGCTTTTAAATAAAATAACCACCTCCTCGGGCACATAATTTTTGTCAATTTGTAGCATAGAATTTAACCTGTTCATATCAAACCTTCCTTTTTAAATTTCTTCTAATATATCCCATAAAACCACGATATTTCATTTCACAATCAAAAATTTTTTTTTTGCCTGTGTGTATGTTTTCGCATAAAAGCGTGAATGCCCTAGTCGACTCTGCCGAATTTAAGTAGCCTCCTATTGAGCAAGCACTTGAAATTGCATCATCCTCTGGAATGACACCATATAAAGGTAGATGCATAGCACGAACTACATCTTCAACTTTTAACATATCACCGCTAGCGAGCAAATCTCCCCTTAAACGATTTATCACTAAACCTTTGCTTGACAAGTCATATTCATTTAAAAGCCCAATAACTTTACTAGCATCACGCAAACTTGACAAATGTGGAGTTACTACCACTATCGCCTCATTTGCAGAAAACACTGCTCGGTGAAAACCCGCATCAACTCCTGCCGGGCAATCAATCAGTATATAATCAAATGAGGAATCAAGCATATTTAAAACGCTTCTAATATGCTCGCCAAGAATTTTTGTCTTGCCAGAATTATGAGATGATGGCAATAAAAAAAGATTTTGAAATCTGTTGTCTTCAATCAATGCTTGCTTAGCTCGGCACTTGCCCATAATGACATCTGTTATATCAAAAACAACATTTTTTTCTAGCCCCATAACAACATCTAAATTGTTGAGCCCAATGTCAACATCGACTAAAACGGTCCTAAAACCTAGGCTTGCTAGCTGGACACCTAGATTAGCGCAAATCGTAGTTTTCCCAACACCACCTTTACCACTCGTTAAGACAATTTTTCTTGCCATTTCTCCTCCTGTTAAACAAAAAAATTTTACTAGAAGCATAAAAAAAAAGAAAGAATAATTTTGTTGAAAAATCATTCTTTCTTGTCGAGATAAAGATAATTTAATTTTTGACTATGATTTTTAAAAGCGCATCATCATTTAACAATTTTCCTGCACCATAAATAGCCAAGTTTTCAGGGTTTTCTGAGATTACAAAATTGTAAGGTAAATTTCTTTTTAAAAATTCTTCCAATCCAAACAATTTGCTAACCCCGCCTGTAAAAATAATCCCGTTTTTAACTACATCTGTTGAAATCTCTGGAGGCAATGAATTTATAGTAACGTTTATTGTTCGAACTATCTCCTCCATATGTGCCTTTATGACCTTTTCAATTTCTTTGCATGACACAATTCTCGATTTCGGAACATTGTTTTCAATATCTAGTCCCATTATCTCCATATTTAAAGTATCGTTTTTATACAAACTGCCTATTTCGTTTTTAACTTTTTCGGCTGTTGGCAAACCAATCAAAATGCCATCCTTACCTAATGCTAATGAATTTGCAATTGCAATATCTATCGCTTTTCCACCAATACCTAATGTTACACCTTTCAATATTGAACCCAAATTTACCACAGCTATATCAGTAGTTGCTCCACCAATATCAACGATCATATTGGCCTTTGAAGATGTCACGTTTACTCCTTGCCCTATCAAAGAACAAATAACCGATGGAATAAGTAAGACTTCATTAAATCCCAATTTTTCAAAAAGTGAATAATATTTGTTTTGATCATCTTTGGTCAATCCACAAGGAATAAGGCAAACAACATTCGCACCTTTCCTATAATTCAACTTTTTTAAAAATGTTTGCAACATAATTTGTGCATATTCAAAATTTTCAATAACACCATTTGCCATGGGATTGAAAATTTCAACGTCATCAGTTGTTTTCCAAAGCAATTTTTTTGCTTCACTGCCGACTGCTTTAACCTTATAGCCGTCCATTCCGTTTTCGACCGCAAGCAAAGTTGGCTCTTTTAAAACAAAACCTTGCCCTCGAAGAAAAATGTTAGTGTTTGCACCCCCAAGTTCTATAGCGTACTTATAGCGCATATACACCTCCCTAAATAAGTTGTAGATTCTTTTTAAAGAATTTACGATAGTCTTTTGCGACTTTCATACCTTGCATTATTTCATATGTTGGATCACTGTTAACTATCAATTTCATTATAACGGAATCACCTAATATATCACACATAACATCAGTTACAACCAATTTTTTAGAACTGTTTAGTGCTGAAGCAAGTTTGACAATAATGCCAAGTTTCCTAACAGCATTTAAATCCTCATCTGTCAAAATATCATTATATTTCATCCATTTCGACAATGAAAAGTTGTCTGCTAATTGGCATTCACAAATGAATGCGCCAAGCAATAGGTCCTTTTGACTTACACCACAAAGTCCAGAATTTAATATTGCATAAAAACCATGCTTTTCATAATCTTCAAATGAAATTTTCTTACCAATATCAAACAAATATGCTGCGACTCGCATAGGTTTTACATACATTCTAGGAAGCTTGTGCATAACCTTTAACTGTTTAAATAATATCCCCGCCATATTAGCGATTCGGTTGTTCATAGTTAGGTCTTTATTTTCAAATTCATAAATATTAAAAAATGAGTTTGCTAATAAGTCTGACAATTTTTCTTGATTGTCGATCATCAAATTGTTGGCAACCAAGCCATCTCTAATGCAAGCAGTTGAAACGGTGATTTGTGAAATTTTCAAATAATCATAAAGAGCTGAAACTATAGCCAAACTCGAATACAAAACTTCCGTCCTATCATCTGCTAATCCTTTCACTTTTTTAACTTTCTCAACATCTAATCCCCTAACAAAGTTGACTACGGCTTTTGCGTTTTCAGAGCTAACTTCGTAATTGTTGTCAATTTCAAGAGGATATTTTGTAACTTTTTTTGCTATCCTCCCTAAATTTAAAAAAGGAATACCAGCACCAACAACTAAACTTTCTGGCTCAAATTTAAAATCTCTTACACGTAACTCGGCTAAAAACATATCTTTCATTTGTTCAAACGATTTGTCTGCGCCTTCCATTATGTTTTCATAGCCCAATGGTATGCTAACCGAGCCCAATGTTGATCTACGATTGTAGCGTATTAAAAGTGTTTCATTTTCTCCAATATAAACAATTCCACCCTTGGAGTTGTCAATAGAATTTACAACTGAAGTATAGATATTTTTTATCAATTCCTCTTCAGACATAAAAATAAAATTCAAACCAGTATTGTTGAATATTTCATCAAAAAAGCCACGTTGATTGCGAGCCTTTGCTATTATATTGTCAGCAACAGCAATGATTTTTTGAACTTGACACTCTTCAATCACATTACGGTAAATTTTGAGAATTGAAACTATACCTGTAATTGTCTTAGGTCGCAACAATTTCTCTTCTAATATATCCTTAAATATAGATACCCCATCTTCCTCTTTTCTAACTAGTTTAAACCTTCCATTTTTAGTGTCATAAATTGAAAGTTTAACCAAAGAATTAGCAAGTTCGATTATAGCAATTTTTTCCACGATTTAACTCCTTTAATCAAAATCTATAGCATTGACTGGGCAACTTGAAGTGCATGCCCCACAATGAATACATTTCTTTTGATTGATAACTGCCCTACCTTTTGAATCAAATGAAATCGCTTCAACAGGACAAATCGAAACACATGTCCCACATCCAATACATTTTTTTTGATTGACTTTCATGCCCAACTCCTTATGTCGTCATTATAACACAAAGACCAAGTTTTGTAAACTGTTTTCTAAAATTCTTTTTCTATTTTTTTCTATTTTCCTATATGCAAAAAAATTGATGTTTTTTTTTGTAATTTTTTTATCATATGTAATCTAATTTATTAATGTAAATTTTTGTTCGTTTGTTTTTTTACAACTTTTATAAATTCGAAAATGCTTAGCACACATAAAAAAGCTCCAAAACACTTTCTTAAAATATAGCTAGGCAAGATCGTAGCCAAAAGAGATCCACATATGGCAGAAATTAAACCACCTAATATTATCCAAAAGATGCCTTTCGTCTGCAACAAATTGTTGTGTGCATGGATATACAAAGAGACTATCGCCATGACCAAAAAACTAAGCAGATTAATCCCCTGGCTCAACTGCTGATCAAACCCCAAAAAAATAGTGAGCAGAGGTATCAAGATCGTTCCTCCACCCATACCAAGCCCACCTAAAAAGCCACCTAATACTCCAAATAAGATTTGTAAAAATATCATATTAAAAGCCTAATTCCTCCCGCAAGCATAACAAACGCAAACACAATTCTAACAATTTTTCCGGGCAAAATTTTTAAAGCAATTGAGCCTATTATTCCACCGAGCAAAACGCCTAATCCAACAGTCAAAAGTGGCAAGGATTGTATGGCACCCTTAAAAATATATATCGCACAACTTACGAGAGAAAGTGGAAAAATTACTGCAATGGCGGTGGCATGAGCATGTTTGTTGTCAAGTTTTAACACTCTTTCTAATGCTGGAACGCACACCATTCCACCTCCTCCACCAAAAAAACCATTTAAAAGCCCAATGATCATACCAATCGCTGTTAGAAGCAATCTTTTTTTTAATAATCCATTTTTTTTTAAAAAACTTTTCTTCATAATCATTATTCTTAGCAAAAAGTGTTTGATTATTAATAATTTTTGTAGTATACTATACTTAATATTTTAATAACAAGGATATCACAAGATGAAAAAACAAAAAACCGGACTAAAAATTTTAACACTTGGGCTAGTATCGTTGGCTTTGCCTCTCTCCCTCATAGGATTTATCATACCCAACAATTCAATTTCAGCAAATAGTGACTATTATTCAGCTCCCGTTTCTATAACAAATGGTAGCTTTAATTCCATCTCAGGCACTTATGATGAAGGCGACACGACAGGTTGGACATTAAAATATGGGTCTAAAGGTGCAAAAGCCATGATAATAGACGTGGAAAGCAATTACTCATACAATTCTTCAAACGTTTATTACCTTAAAGATAATCCAGGAAAGTATGGAAGTGACAACAAAATTTTAATGATAAATTCTGCTAACGCTTCTCCAAGTAGTGATTCTTTTAAACCACGCCAGATAAACGAAGGCTACATTTCAAGCGAGATCACTCTATCAGCAAATAGTTACTATGAATTTGTGGTGGCCGTAAAAACAGCGACCTTTAACGATTCAACCGAATTTGCTTCAATATACATATCTGGGCTTGAAGATAGCAACGGCGATGAAGTTGAACTGTCACAAACAAAAATTACTTCAAGAGATTGGGAAAGGCAGTATTTTTACATTGCAACAGGCACGGAATCTCAAACAATTACTACAGATTTGTGGCTTGGAACACAAGAACTTAGTTCCGACGGTGTTGTGTTTTTTGATGAAGTAACAGGCACACAATTTTCTGAAAATGCTTACTATCAAGCGATTGAACTAAATAAAAACGAAAATATTGTTGAGGTAGAAAAATCTAAATTTGACAAACAAACAATTGTTGATACAACAGATTTGAACTTTGATTTTGAAGATACCAGAAACGATGATGAAGCAAATAGGCTTTATGCTTGGCAAGTAAAAGAAAGTTCAAACAACGCAAATGCTCAAATTTTAAATATGAATAGCGACTTCTTTGAAGATATTACAAAGCTAACATATCCGGGAACAGATATGACAAACAATAACACAAAAAGTATGGTTCTATGGACTAACGAAGAAGGATATGTTCGAGTTGAATCTTTGCCTTTTGAAATCAAAGCGCTCGGTCTTTACAAACTCACTTTGCGTGTCAAATTTGCAGATCTCGAAAGTGGAAGCTTTTTTGCACAAATTAGTGAAACCGAAAAAATTAAAGAAGATTTTGATTATCTTTCAAATTACACGCCAAAAACAGCAACTTCATCTGCCTTAACTAAAAATGGCTCAAACAGTTATATAAATAACTACAACGAATTGACTTTCTTTATTCAAGGTCATAACAGATATGACTCACAAGTAACGCTGTCGCTCT
This sequence comes from uncultured Clostridia bacterium, assembly GCA_944350225.1. GTDB lineage: Bacteria > Bacillota > Clostridia > Christensenellales > UBA1242 > Caccovivens. Next base: position 25,645 of record CALVOH010000005.1, read on the forward strand.
TACTTGGAAATTCTAGCGAACTTGCAAAAGGTGGAGTTGTTGTAGACAACATAGTTTTAGAACAAGTAGCATATGAAGATTTTTCAACAGATGGAAATTATTTGCAACTCACAACAGTTACAAGTGAAGACGAAAGCATAGAAAACGGCTTCTTTACGCGAGGACAATCAGCTGATTCAAATTTTACCTACCCTATCGCACCAGCAGATTTCCAAATAAATCAATCATCATCTAATAATCAAAAATTGGCTGGCATTATTAATGTTTACAATGAATATTTTAACGAATACAAAACAAAATTTTCATGGGCAGAACATTTAGCAAATCCAACATCGCCAAATGGAAAAACTGACGATGTCAACAACATACTAATGATGTATAATGAAGCTCCTGATTGGCAATCTATCACATCAAGCACGTTTACACTTTCTGCAAACAGTTACTTTGATTTTACGTTTGATTACAAAACTCTTGCTGATACAACATTCAATATTAAACTCACTGATGAAGATGGCATTATCATTTTATATGAGAAAGGTATAAGCTCAAATGGTGTTTGGAAGTCATATAGCAAATTGATAAATGCAGGAGAATCTTCTAGCACAGTAACAATTACCATAGAATTAGGCACAGAAAAAAATCTTGTTCAAGGCTTTGCTTTCTTTGACAATATGGAGAATTTAAGTTCAACCAAAGATTTGTTTGACAGTGCTTCGAGCAAAATTGACCTCTCCGGCTTTATGCTTTCACTAGATCCAAACAATGAAATTGATTTCACTTTACGCGATGCAAATGCTTTTAAAGGTTCTCTTGAAAGTGGTTCTACCGGAACAGCAATAGGTGGCATAATAAAGGGAGAAGGCAACGATTCATATGGCTATCATGATCACGATTCAATTGATGATGGAAGTTTAGAAAACAAAAACGTTTTAATTATTCAAACGCAAGATAATGCAACTCACAGTTTGACATCAATATTTAGTTTAAATCTTGAACCAGACAATTTTTATGTTTTAAAATTTAGGCTGTTGACATCTATGCCAGACGAATTTAAGTATACCGACAGTGATGGTAATGAACAATCATCTACATTTGGAGTTAGCGTAGGACTTGATAGCTTTGACCTTATCTCACAATTAAAATCAAATGATGGTTGGTCATCTTATGAAATCTATTTTTCAGCAAGCGAGGCTGTCGAATCTAATTTCGTTTTTAAACTTGTTAGCGACAAATTGACAGAACCATGCTATGCATATTTGACTGATATTTCATTTGAAACAAGTGATGAAACAACTTATCAAAATATAGAAAACTCAAAATACTTTGGTTCAACTGTTTTTAAAGCAACCAATTTGGAAGAAGAAACAGAAACCCCAGAAGAAGACAACACAGAAACAGACACAACACAGGAGCCAAACAACGATTATATATGGCTTTTGATCCCTTCCCTAATATTTGGTATTACAATTATACTAGCAGTTATACTTTTCTTCTTACAAAAGTTTAAATGGAACAAAAAAGAAAAAATAGGAAAAGACAAGTATGACAGAGAACAGTCTTTACTTCAGGACGTTTTAACAAACGAAGCAAAAGCTGTGCGCGATGCCGAAATTAAAGCAACGCAAAATCATATTGCAAGCTTACAAGCAGAAATCAATGAAATAGAAAACCAAAACAAAGAATCTGCATTAAAAGCAAGAGAAGAAGGAAAGGTTACAAAAGATGTTCAAAGAAAATTTAAAATATATGTTCAAAAACGCACAAAATTGCAAAAAACAATTGAAGAATTAAACGAACACCTTTCACTAATTCAAAGCCCTGATTATTTGCTTATAATTGAAAAACGAATTATAGCGGACAGAAAAAAGACAGCTTCAATTAACAACAAAAAGAAAAAAGCTGAACAAAAGCAATCAAAACAAACAAAATCAAAATCAAAGCAATAAAATTATGCAATAAAAAACACGACTGATAGAGCTAGCCCAGTTGAAACTAGTTTAATAATTTAATAAATAAAAGACACTTTATCAAAGTTTATGATAGAGTGTTTTTTTTGCTGTCCGATTTTTAGGACAACCATTTTGTTATAATACTACTATCAAACAAAAGGAGAAAAAGTATGAATAGTTTTGATAAAATCATTGGATATGAATCCATTAAAATTGAAATTACAAGAATTTGTGATGTGGTAAAGAACGGAGACAAATATAAAAAATTAGGAGTAAAACTTCCAAATGGTTTATTATTGTATGGTGAGCCCGGTGTCGGTAAAACATTATTTGCTAATAGCTTTATTGATGAATGTGAAAGAAAGTCGTTTGTTTGCAGAAAAAATCTACCAGATGGAGAATTTATTAAATTTATAAAAGAAACATTTGAAAAAGCAAAAAATAATACCCCATCAATTATACTACTTGATGATTTTGATAAATTTGCAAACGAAGATAAAGACCACAAAAACGCAGAAGAATATGTTACAATTCAATCTTGTATAGATGAGATTAAAAATTATGATGTTTTTGTGATTGCAACAGCAAATGATTTATCA
>CALVOH010000006.1 GCA_944350225.1 uncultured Clostridia bacterium
ATATCACATGCGACGAGCAATGGTTTCTTCCCACTTTTTTTAATATTTGCACCGAGTTTTGCGCACATAGTTGTTTTACCAGCACCTTGCAACCCACACATCATTATGATCGTAGGTGGAGCAGGACTTATAACAAGTTTTTGATGATTAGAGCTCATAAGCTCCGTAAGTTCGTCTTTAACAATCTTTATGACCTGTTGCGCAGGCGTCAAACTTTTCAAAACCTCGTCGCCAACGGCTTTCTCGGAAACTCTTTTTACAAAATCTTTTGCTACCATATAATTCACATCAGCTTCTAAAAGTGCAATGCGAACCTCTCGCATGGCTTCCTTTATTTCAAGTTCAGTCAATCTGCCACGCTTTGTCAGTTTGGAAAAGATATGATTAAATTTTTCAGATAAAGATGAAAAAAGTGCCATTATGTTCCTCCTTGAAGTCGCTTGTAAAACCCAAGCTTGTCTTCATAATCTAAAAGCTTTGCCTCGGCTTTTGCTACAGCATCTTTAATCGCTTGACGAGAAACACCGTTGTTTTCGGCAATCTCTGATATTGTCAAATCTTTTAGCAAAAAATCCCCCATCACCGTTTTTTGCAAAGTTGTAAGCAAAGGTGCATACAAATCATAAAGTTGTGCCAACAACAAATTTTTTTCTAAACTCAAACCTACCACCTTGTAAAGCAATTTTACTTTACAAAGTAAGTATATCATAGCCTTATTTTTTTGTCAATGATTTTGACATATTAATTTTTATATTTAGAATTTAAAATATAAATTTCTCTTTCTTGTCATAGATTATTGGCAATTTAAAAGTTTTAATATTATTGTATTTGAAATCCCATAATGTTTAGGATTGAGTTTTACTATTGAGCCGTCTTTTAACAAAATATTATTATCAACCATTTCTTTAAAAATCTGGCAACAACTCAAATCAAAAGACAATTTTGTCAAATCAAAACCATATTTACACCTCAATCCCAACATGATAATCTCTTCGTCTTTTTCTGCTTTTGACAAAACCTCTTTGTCTCGTTCGCCCTTAAAATATGTTTCAAAGTCGCTTGCATTGGCCGTTCTAACAAAATTCCCATCAAAACTATGTGCTGATAACCCAAAACCGATATATTTGTCGCCTACCCAATATCCAATATTATGTTGGCTTTCATAGCCTTCAAAAGCAAAATTTGAGATTTCATATCTTTGCATTTTTCTTTTTTGCAAAAACTTTGCAAGATTTTCATAATCTCTAACACACTCATCATCATTTTTAAGAATTTGACTTCCATTCTCAATCATACTTTTTAAAGGAGTGTTTTCTTCAACCTGCAACATATATGCAGAGATATGTTTAACTTTATATTTTAATAGTTTTGCACAATCCTTTTTGATGTTTGTATTCTTTAAACCTATTAAAAGATCCACACTTACATTTGTAAAGCCAACTTGTAAGGCGTTTTTTAATGATAGGAAGACCTGTTTTTTGTTATGTTTTCTTCCTAAAATTTTCAATACTTTATTATTTAAACTTTGGACGCCAACACTTAATCTGTTTATACCAATGTCTTTATAAAATTTTAACTTTTCTTTTGAAAGAGAACAAGGATTGGCTTCCAATGTTATCTCGGCATTTTCTTCAACTCTAAAATGAGCCTTGATTTTGTCTAACACTTGCTCAATAAATTTTTTATCAACACAAGACGGCGTCCCTCCGCCAATATAAATGGATTGCACAGTTTCGTTTTCTTTGCATTGCTCGATTTCTTTTAAAAGAGTTTGAAAATATTTTTGTTGCAAATCAACATTTCCAACAACGCTTGCAAAAGCACAATAAACACACTTGCTTTCACAAAATGGAATATGCACATATATTCTCATGACTCATCATCCAATTTTAGAATAGACAAAAATGCTTCAGACGGGATCTCCACCGAACCGATTTGGCGCATACGTTTTTTGCCCTCTTTTTGTTTTTCTAATAATTTTCGTTTGCGGGTAACATCTCCCCCATAACATTTTGCAAGAACATCTTTTCTTAACGCGCTTATTGTTTCTCTCGCTATAATTTTATTTCCAATTGAAGCTTGCAAAGGCACTTCAAAAAGCTGACGTGGTATGATTTTTTTCAATTTTTCAACAATCATTCTACCTCTCGCATAGGCAAAGCTTTCATGAACAATTATCGATAAAGCATCACATTTCTCACCTTTCAAAAGTATGTCAAGTTTGACAAGCTTTGCTGGCATAAACCCATCGAGAGAATAATCAAAACTTGCAAAGCCCTTTGTGGCAGATTTTAATTTGTCAAAAAAATCATATATTATTTCACCTAGTGGCAAACGATAATCAACTCTTACCCTACTTTTATCCAAATAAACAAGATTTTTATAAACACCTCTTTTTTGCTGACAAAGATCCATAATAGCACCGACATATTCAGGAGGTGTAAACAAACTGGCACTGACCATAGGCTCTAAAATTTCCTTAATTTCAACAGCAGGGGGCATATTGGAAGGATTAGAGATCTCAAGCTGTTCACCATTTGTTTTTACAACTTTATAAGAAACGCTAGGTGCGGTTGTAATTATTTCAAGATTGAATTCCCTCTCAATACGTTCTGTAATAATTTCCAAATGCAACAATCCTAAAAATCCGCATCTAAATCCAAAACCCAAGGCGGTCGAAACTTCGGGTGTAAACTGCAAACTCGCATCATTCAATTTTAATTTTAAAAGTGCCTCTTTTAAATCATTATACCTTGAACCGTCGACGGCGAATATTCCACAATAAACAACAGGTTGAACCACTTTATACCCTGGTAGTGGCTGACTTGTTGGCGTGGAAGTCAAAGTGACAGTGTCACCAACGCGAACATCGGACAAGCTTTTTATTGACGCCGCTATATAACCCACTTCGCCCGATTGCAATTTTTGCGTTTCCTCCATTTTTGGCAAAAACACACCAACTTCTGTCACTTCATATTGTTTGCCTGCTTGCATAAATGTGATTTTATCACCAGTCTTAACTTCTCCATCAAAAATTCTTATTAAACAAATTGCACCTTTAAAATTATCATAAAAACTGTCAAAAACAAGCGCTTTCAAAGGAGCCTTTTCATCTCCTTTTGGTGCAGGTATGCTTTTGACTATCATTTCAAGGACTTGATTGATGTTTGTGCCCTCTTTTGCAGAAATGCAAGGCGCTTCTTGTGCGGGCAATCCTATCACATCCTCAATTTCTTGTTTTGTTTTTTCTATTTGCGCAGACGGCAAATCGATTTTATTTATTACAGGCAAAATTTCAAGATTTGCATCTATTGCCATATATGCATTTGCTAGCGTTTGAGCTTCCACCCCTTGCGTTGCATCAACAATTAAAATAGCCCCCTCACAAGCCGCAAGCGAACGTGAAACTTCATATGTAAAATCCACATGCCCTGGTGTGTCAATAAGATTTAAAATATATTCCTCGTCTTCGAAATTATATTTCATTCTGGTAGGAGTGAGCTTAATAGTTATGCCTTTTTCTCTTTCAAGTTCCATGCTATCTAAAAGTTGAGATTGCATATCACGTTTAGCCACAGACCCTGTTATTTCCATTAACCTGTCAGCAAGTGTACTTTTGCCATGATCAATATGAGCAATAATACAAAAATTTCTTATTTTTTCTTTCATCTGCAATAGTATAGCAAAAATTAGCAAAAAATAAAATGAAATTAACTAAAAACATTTTGAAAAATATATAAAAAATTTTATACTGTAATAAAATAAATAGCTTAATAAAACTTCGAATATAATTATTTTAGGAGAAAAAATGCAAGATTTGTTTAAAACTTGGTTGGTAGAAACACCAATAGCACATCGTGGTTTTCATAATAGTAATTTCCCAGAAAATTCTTTGTCAGCATTTAAAAATGCGATATCGCATGGCTACGCAATAGAATTGGACGTCCAAATGCTCTCAGACGACACCGTTGTAGTATTCCATGACGAGTCACTATCGCGTATGACAGGCAATGACGGATACTTAAAATTCCTTACCAAACAGGACTTACCTTTCTTAAAATTAAAAGATAGTAAAGAAACGATCCCTACACTAAACGAGGCTTTAAAAACTATCAATGGCAAGGCCCCAATAATTATAGAGATAAAAAACAACTCAAAAATTGGAAAGTTAGAACAAAAAGTGATTGAAGAACTCTCTACCTACAAAGGAGATGTGGCTGTTGCTTCATTTAATCCCCTCGTGCTAGCATATTTTAAACAACACGCACCTCATCTGTTGAGAGGCCAACTCTCTGGATATTTAAAAAACACAAAAATGAAATTTTTTACTCGTTGGGCACTTAAACGAATGGTGCTAGCAAAAAAAGTAGCATGCGCCGATTTTATCATGTATGAGGCAAAGACATTGCCAAACAGATTCGTTAAAAAATTTAAAAGACTTCCCCTCTTAGCATGGACTGTTCGCAGTCAGGAAGAATATTTAAATGTTGTCAAATACTGCGACAATGTTATATTTGAAGGCTTTGAACCGAAAATTTGATCGTGCACAATATTAAAACGATAATATTAAAAAACAATGTAAAAGTTACATTGTTTTTTTTACAAATTTTAAGCATAAAAATTAACAAGTCTTATTTGTAAAGTAAGTTAAAACAATATTGCCATATCTCTTTTCGTCTAAAACGTCAAAACCACTATGCTCGATTTTTTCCCATTTTTCATGCTCACAAACAATTATGCCATCACTAGCCAATAAATTTTGTCTATGTATCAAATCTAAAACAGGAATGTAAAGCTCTGACGAATATGGAGGATCAATAAGTATCAAATCAAAAGGTTTTGTTTGCTTTTCTAAAAATTTTAAGGCATCCAACTTAACAACCATCGCATCTAAATTCAATTTATTTAAATTTTGTTTTGTCATTTGAACGCTTTTAGCATTTTTATCCACAAACACGACTTGCTTTGCTCCCCTAGAAATAGCCTCTATACCAAGCGCCCCTGTCCCACTAAACAAATCAAGCACTCTTTTTCCATTAATAAAAAATTGGAGTTTGGTAAATAAGGCTTGCTTAACTTTATCAGTTGTTGGACGTACATGAGACAAATTATTTTTTACTAATTGTCCACCTTTTCTACTACCAGTAGTAACTCTCATTCATCCTCCGTTTACAAATTCAATTATTTTACAGAAAATATTTTACAAAAAATTTTTTACATATGCAAATATAAATTTCGATTTTTTGTCGAAATATTGTATAATATTAAACAATATACTGAAATTAATAATCTTATAATGTTCTCAACATTTCTGCTAGTTAAAAATTCGCCATATTTGGCACTAGGAGTTAAAAATGAAAAAGAATTATCCTCGTTTTACACTTAGAATTCCAGAAGAGATGTTGCAAAAAATTGGCAGCATAGCTGAAAACAACAGCAGAACAAAAAATAAAGAAATTGAATTTTTACTTAAAAGGCATATCGCCGAATATGAAAGGCTTTATGGTCCAATAAAAAAAGATTATCAAGATTTGCAAAAATAATTGACAACTAGCTTTGCAAAGTAGTATAATAGCGTGCGATGTAAAGTTTTCACTAACAACAAATAATAAAACATTTCAAGCTTTGAGATTAATCAGAAAACTAAATATATCGCTTGCTTGAAGAACGTCGACAAGTTAAATCAATTTAATTTGGACCAGTAGCTCAGTTGGGGCGACGCGTTAAAAAATAAGCCAGTGTGCTTATTTTTAGCCAAAGCCAAGTCAAAACTGCGTTTTGACTTCGGAAGAGCTTGCTCTAACAACTGAGCAAGAGTTAAAATTAAATATTGTTATGGACCAGTAGCTCAGTTGGTAGAGCAATTGACTCTTAATCAATGGGTCCAGGGTTCGAGTCCCTGCTGGTCCACCAAAAAAAGCCCATTCGGGCTTTTTTCTTGTTAGCAGGGACCTGCAAAGTTATTTTAACTTTGCGCATACTCCGTATGCCGAACCCTGCACTCCGTCCAGGTCGCAAACTTTCAGTTTGGGCCATTCAATTAATCCAATCATTACTTATTTAATGAATCTTCTTCGCTATAAAATGTATGTCGCTCTGAATTTTTAAAAGAATTTTGTTTCCAAGCTTCGAGATATCTTATTCTTTTAAAATTCTGCTTGTTTAAAACTTTAAGCAACTTTGTGTGTTCTTCTGGTGTCATCCGCATTGCTGGCGTAGCAACGCCATATTTATCTACTGAATTTTTGTGAGATTTATAATATTTATATTCTCTATCTGCTAACCAATTATTTAAGTGTTCTCCACTTGCTGGACTTGGATTACCTTTCCTAAACATAATGGGCTCATATAAATGTTCAAATCCAATTAGCATTGCAGCGGGTCTCCAACTATCTGCAAATTTTTCCAGTCCTTCTTCAATAACATCTTTATTCATCCCTATTGCTTGTAAAGTTTTTGAAACACCACCACGAATAATAATATCTACATCTTCGCTCAAAGATAGTGCAAGTTCATCATAACCTTTTGGAACTATCCAATTTTCGCCACCATTTTTAATCCAATTAATTTGCCATTCAACAATTCTTAATTCATAAGCGTGTCTTAGTTTTTCAAAATCTTTTGAATTGTTTATAAAATTTTTAATAGTATGTCTTGGCATATATATTCCTTTTCTATCCATTACATCCTTTAAAAGACTACTTAACCAAGAGTTATTCCTTAAATGACAAGGTAAATTCTCATAGCTAACTTCATTAGATTGTCTAAAACAATCACTTGACCAACAACCTTGGTCAGGAAAGAATGTCTTTATTTCTTCTTCAAGAATAGCATTTACTTGTTCATCAGTCATAGTTACATTTGGCAATGTGCTTTTTGACTGTGTTATTCTATTTTGTTCTACTTTCTTTTTCTTTCTTAAAAAATCTAATATCCCCATAAATTGCCCCCTTAAAACTATTGATAGTATAACATAATAAATAAATGTTTTCAATATTATTTTAAAAATTTTCTTTTGAAAAATAAATGCCTAATAAAAAAACTGCGAAATCTTGAAAATATTTGGCAGAATTAGTTAAAATTGCTTAACATTGTATAATAAAACTTTTGTCTTTGTTTTAGGGTGTTTCTAGGGATTAGATAACATAAAAAACTCTGAACAAACCTTTGCTTCGCCTTTTAGTCAATTCCAAATCGCAAACTTTCAGTTTGGGCCATTCGGCTTTTGCTCGCCTCACGGCAAGCGCCTCATACAACGCGCCATACACATAAATAAATTTTACAGACTTTCCCCTACATTATTTAATCTTTAAACTTAAAAGCAATTATTTTTATCATCTCTTTATATCTCTTTATAAATTCAATCTTTATATCTTCCTTATATTTTTGAATATAATCATCTACTAAAACTAAATTCTTACCAAAATTATCTAAATATATATTATAAAGAGTTTCGTAATCATCAAAGATTTTATTAACATTAAAATTAATATCAAAATCCTTTGGAATTATTATGCTTTTTTTTAAATATTTTTCAAATAAAACGTTTTTTTGAAAATATAATTTATATAATTTATACATATTTTTAAAACTTATATATCTCGCATCAAATTCAATAGGGAAAACATAATTTTCTCTAACATAATTAAATTTAATTTTTTCTTTTTTCAATTTTTCATAGATTGTGTTAAAAAAAACTGTAAAAATCAACACTTTGCTTTTTTTGTCACTCGGAAATTTTTTTGTATAAAGAAATTTTTTATAATTATCTTGTAAAACGTGCTCGCATTCATGATAAATTGTATCAAGAATTTCATATTTTATGGTTTTGTAACTTCCAATCATATCAAAGTATTGTTCAGCCCCGATCTCTTTGTATTTTTTAATAAAGTCATATAAAATATCTTCATATTCAGTATGTTCTGTCAATTTTTTAGAAGTATAGTCTCTATAAAAAATTTCTAAATTTTTTAAATGATTTTCACTTAAATCATCAATTTTCAATGTCTCTAAAATTTGAATTCTTGTTTTATTAAAAGAAATATATGTATCTGAAACACTACCTGATTTACCAAAAAGTTTACTTTCATCAAAGGTTATGTTTACATCTTTGTCTATTTTGTTTATTGAAAATATTATCTTTACAATTTCGTGCAACTTTGTTGCCAACTCATCAAAATCAAGTGTAAAATTTTCTAAAAAGTCTTTTGATTTTACGAACAATTCTTTCATAACCGCCCCTTTGTTTAATAGTAACATATAAGTACTTATAGTCAAACAATTAAATTTAGAAATATATTTAATTTTTTGAAAAGAATGCTTCCTTATGTTTTCTTAACATTTTTTACAACTCTTTCTATCGCCAACTTTTTATTAAAAACCATACATCCCTCATAACAAATTAATTTTTTTCGATAAATAGTTTAATTTTTTAGGTATTTCTATATAAAAACATTAAAAATTACTGACTATATATAACGTATCTCATTTTTTTACAAACGAACGTTGGTAATAAAACAAATACTGTTGGGCGTAGCCAGAATAATCACCAAAAATATTTAAAAGTTGATTTCTTATTTCTATACGATTGTCATTTTGTGAGTAAAACATGTTGTACATTTTGTTTATCCATGTGTCAACAGGAAACACGTCTTTACGCCAGAAACCAAAAAGTAAAACACAATCAGCTACCTTTGGCCCAACACCAGAAAGATTGATTAAATTCGTGCGTATTTGTTCTGTAGGAAGGTTTTGCCATCTTTTTAAATCTTCTTCACAAAATTGTCTTAATGCCTTATAAAGTTGAGGTGCCCGATAACCAAGACCCAGATTGACAAAATCATCAACTGACAAAGAAAGCAGTTGCAAGTGAGATGGAAACTTTTCGCTGTTAAATTTCTTTTTCAAAGCAAAAATTGTGTTTTGTATTCTTTTAATATTGTTATTCGCAGAAATAATAAATGAGACTAAAATTTCAAAAACGTCGTTTTTTAAAAGTCTAATGCCACTGCCAAACTTTATTGGCTCTTTCATAATTTCAAATTTGTTTAAATGCTTTTTTATTAAAGAGTAATCGGTGTTTAAATCAAAAAAATCAACAAAATAATTGACATCATTTGAAACTATTTTAAAACCGTCAGTTTCCTCAAAAATATCAGCTTTTTTATCCTTTGACCAAACACGATAAAAATCATCTATTTTTTTATAGCAAAAAATCTGCCCACACTCCAAAATATGTTGTGGGTTAAAATCGGCTTTACCATAAATTTTTATTTTATCTTTAAACTTTTTATAAATCATAGAAAAAAATCCGCTTTAAAAGCGGAATATTTATTTATTTTCAACTACTGTTGCTATCTTTTTGCCATTATGTTTTGCAAACTTAACTGCCCCATCAATCAATGCAAACAAAGTGTAATCTTTCCCCATTCCAACATTTTTTCCTGGATAAATTTCTGTTCCTCTTTGTCTAACTATGATAGAACCAGACAAAACATATTGTCCGTCAGCTGCCTTAACGCCAAGACGTTTTCCACTTGAATCTCTGCCGTTTTTGGTGCTTCCGCCACCCTTGTGGTGCGCAAAAAGTTGAATATCAATTATCATCTCTAACCTCCAACTTTACATATTTTTTTTCGTTTTCACATATTGAACACAAAGTTTTGTAAAGAGTTTTAATCAGTAGTTCAGTTTGTTCTGTTGCTTCTTCTAGTTCCAAACTCAAAAATCCACTTTTGATTTTAACCTTCGCCTTAACCTTTGCCACTTCAACAATGCCACAAACGGTCATTTGCGAAGCAGTTGAAATGGCTGCACAAAGCACATCTTTGCCGTGTTCGGCTTTGTTTGTATGCCCTGAAATTGTAAAACCCACAAACTTATCGTTTCTCTTTGTGAAAAAAATTTTAGTCATTTTAGCCTTCTACAGACAAAATTTTTAATTGCGTGTAAGGCTGTCTGTGGCCTTGTTTAGTGCGTTGATTCTTTTTAGGTTTGTATTTAAAAACAACGACTTTCTCTTCTTTGCCTTGTTCAACAACTTCTGCTTGGCAAACCGCTTTTTTAACAGCGCTTCCTGTTTTTAAACCTTTGTCGTCAGAAATCAACAAAACTTCAAGTTCAACCTTATCGCCTACGTTTTTGTCAAGTTTTTCAACCTTTATAACGTCGCCAACTTGAACTGTGTATTGCTTTCCTCCAGATGTTACAACTGCGAACATAGTTTTTTACCTCCTCTAACCAAACTCGCTACGATAAGGCGCTTGCTTTTGCAAATCTTAGTTGCCATTCATATGCGGATACTTTGAAATATTATCACACTCTGCAAAATTTGTCAAGCAAACAAACAAAAAAGTCAATAAGATTATTTTTTATAAAATTTTTAATTGTTGCAATATTATATTTTGAAAATAAAACACAATGAAGTCTAATATGTAAAATAAAAAACGTGCAATTTTTTGCACGTTTTAATCATTATTTACTGTCCTTATTTTTTGTATCGGCAGATTTTCTATTTTCAACACCCTTTAATTTTCTTTTTTTATCCTTTTTAACTTTATTAATAACAAAGTAAAGAATAACACCAGCAAGAGTAAGACAAGCGAGAACGATTAGAACAATGCCTATTATTTCATAAACGTTCATTCCCTCTCCTGCTTCAGTTGAAACTTCGAATTGAATTGTGTCGTTTGTTGTTTCCCAACCAGCTTCATCTGTTACTGTTATTTCAAGTGAATAAGTTCCTGCTTCATCCAAAACATAACTATAACGGTTGGATTCGGCATCTTCTGTATTCTCGACTTCTTTGTTTGTTGAGGTATTGATTAACTTGATTTTTAAAGTATCTAACAATGTTTCTTTTTCACTAATGTTATCTGAAATCGCCTCACGTATCTTGTCGTAGTCAAGAGTCAATGTGCTACCAAGTTCGTATTTCTCCTCTACAAAGCTTTCTGGAAGCTCAATCTTAGGCGATTCGCAATCTCCCACTGCGATTGAATATGTGCGATCATCATTAAGATTGCCATGAATATCGTAAATATAGTAAGTTATTGTGTAATTTCCATTGCTGTCAAGTTTGTAGTCTATATCACCTGTTTCACTGTTGTAACCAGAATTTTTATTCCAATCTTTCATATAGATTGTTGTTGATCTGCTTGAACTACCGCCTCTGTACGAAACAAGCACATAACTTTTTTCCTTGTCGATTCCAGCATTATCTGTTGCGTTGATTTTGCCTATTTTAATTGTTTCATTTAAATTTGCAATAGCTGGATAATCATAATTTGGCATTGTCGGAGCAGTGGTGTCTTGGACGGTCGCTCTGATTGGGTCACTTACAAGACTGTAGGTTTTAATTGTTTCACTTGCTATTGTCGAAACCTCTCCACTTACTAACAATTCGCTTTCACCAAGCTTAAATGTACTACCTTCATAAGTAAGGTCAACTTTGCTTCCATCGCCTGTCAAAAACTCAATAGCATCGTTTGTAATTAAAGCTTTATAGGTTTTACCACCAATATTTGCACTTGCAACTCCATCTGCAACGCTTATTTTTGTATCATTATTAAGCTTAAATAACGTAATGTCTGTTTGGTCATTAACACCATATAAAAGTGTGTCGCTTGTCAAAACAACTATATCTTGATTTGAAAGTTGATAAACTTTTCCACTGTTTTCTGTATAAATCAATTCACCGTCTTTATTTTCAAAAACGTCTTTATCATAAATTGTTACACGAACGTTATATTCAAATGTGAAACTTCCAACTGCTTTTGCAGTGAACACATCGCCATCAAAGTCATACGCTGTCGAAGAATCATTTGTAACAACTATGTCATAATCAGTAGCTGATTTAGAATCGTCATCGCTAACGCCTATTATACCTTGATTATCAGCAAGCGAGTAAGAAACAGTTGGGGTTTCAAATTCTATTTCGGTTCCAAGTTCGATTTTACCAGAATCACCAATTACATTTGGTGCTTGAATCTTAGGCTCTGAAACGTAAGTTGTCCCCTGTGCTTCATAATAATAGAAAGTGGTTATTTGATTTCCACCAGCATCAGTAGCAACAACCTTAACTTCATACAAACCTTCGTAAGCTGCTACAAATTTCCCTGCAAAAACTCTGTAAATTCCACCAGACTTTTGCAATTCTTTCTTGCCCGTTACAGCAACAGGAGTTTCAACACGCACACTAGTGTCATCGCTAGTAGAATCCGTTTTATAAGTAATCCTGTTCACATAAACCTGAGCATTCATATATTTAACATTATCATCAGTATAGGTAATTGTTGGCAACAAAACCTCAGAGTTTTGTTCAATTGTCACAGGATTTTCAGATGAATAGCTTTCTGCAAAAATGGTTGGAGCCGTGTTATCAACAACATCTGCTATTTCGATTTCTTTTGTCCATGTGCTTAAATTTTTATAGTCATCTTCAGCAGTAACTTTAATAGTCACTTTTACTGGGACATCATCTTTATAAGTTGAACCAAAAATCTCTGAAATATCTATTTTATATTCATCTTCAAGTACAATTGGATCATATTCATCTGCACCTGTATAAACATATTCAACCTTAACCTGCATTCTCGTGTCATTGTCATCAGAAGCAGTTGGCTTATCAAAAGTGATTATAGCATCGGTGCGATATGAATTTTTTAAGCTCGTTGGGAAAGTTATCGATGGTGCTTCCGAATCAGCAAACGACGGATCATTTGTGACTGTCATAGTGTATGCAAGAGCAGTTGCATTATTGCCAGCTCCATCTTTTGCCTTATACCTTACGGTATAACTTATCCCAGAATTTGAGCCATTCAATATAAGTTCATTTGTTTCTTTAACATTAAGATAAGCATAACCGTCTTCAATCGTCTTACTTTCGTCAACAGTCGCAATAAGATAATTATTGTTTTTAAGCCATTCTTTAACTGCTGCTTCATTGCCCGTATCCACTGCGTCGTCGTTAAGTAGAGCTAAAAGTGTTTTGTTGTCGGCAAGTTTTGTTACATCAAAGTCAAAGATAATATTGTATTTTGCATATTGATTGCCTATTTCAATAGTCTTTGATGAAGAAGAAATAGTTCTTGTAAGTTCCATCTCATCAACGGTTGAAACATTGTCTGTTGCTCCCACTGCAAAAATTACAATATTGTTTGTCTGTGTTTTTGATTTTAAATATGTTGATGCGTCGATATATTCTTTAACACTTCCGTCGGTATTAAAATTCTCTTTATCGCCAGCATCATATGCAATAACTATTGGAGCTTGGGTATCTTTAACACCGTCTATGTAAAGATCTTTATAGGTTTTTGTATTGCCATAGAAATCGGTAGCTACATATTCAATCAAGTAATCGCCGTCAGCCCAAGGCGTGAATTTGCCATCAACTATAGATCCGTCTCTTGTCTCAGCATATGAACCTGTTGAATCTTTTCTAAGCGCTTTAATTGTGTAAGACACACTGACAGTTTCGCCAGCAGGTGTTGTATTGTCGCCTGTTGAAGCTTGTAGTTTTGGCAACTCTACGGCTACTCCAGTAACTGCATTAATTTGGCTTGTTGACAATGAAAGATTTAGTTCGTAGTCTTCATAATAGGATTCTTCCACCCTGTAAGTTTGCGTGAAAGATGAAACAAATTGGCCAGCAGGTGTAAAATAAGAATATTTTATGACAAAATTGCCTGTCCCTGCGTATGCATCATTTGTTGAATCAAAATAGCGCGATGGAATAAAGAATTCGTCATTTGTACTTTCAACAACAACCGGTTTGCTACCTGAAACGCTGATAACAACATATGCCTTCCCACCTGTTTGTTCATCACTTGTAGGGTTCTGTGCCAGGAAAACAACATCTTGCTTTTCGTCTTTTTCGTTAAACACTTTTGGAAGTGGAAGCTTTAAATCTTTAACTGCTCCATTATTTTTTGCCTTTACAAATGCTATATCGTAAATGCTAGGAATTATATTTGCATCATTTTCTGCAAAATCAAAGTATGCATCGGAAAGCTCACTGTAAACGCTATACTCAGTCGAAAAATGCTTAACTTCTCCATTAACTGTGATATCAATATTGTATTCAACTATGTATTCACCAACTTCAGTAAACACAACCGTTCCGTAAACAGCATCTTTAGACGCCGTGCTCAGCCCATTTAGCCCATTTATAATATCTGCATTTGAATTTCTGTCTATTGTCAACTCTGCATCAGAATTTGCATATGTAACTTTTACAGAAGAAGAGATGTTTGTGATAGGGCTTACATCATCATAATAATTTCCAAAATAACCAGCATAAGGGTTTACTCCCTCGCTTTCTTCTTGCAACCCAACAGGGATTTTGCTTTCGCTTCCAAAATAAGCCGCTCTTATTTCATATTCGCCAGTTGTTTTAGCCTTTTGATTTATGTTTTCAATAATTATAGCTTCGGAGCCAATCCCTCCTCCAACATAATCTGCTTTTAAAGAACCAATACCAATTGGAAAAAATGACAACGAAATCGCTGTTGCGAGAACTGCTGCCGACCCCTTAAATAATTTTGATGTTTTGTTTTTTTCTTTTTGAAACATATTTATGCCACCTCAAAATAAGTATAATTAGCAACCATACATTGCTCGATGTCTTATTTTAATATATAATCAAAAATAAGTCAATCGATTTGTAAAACAATTTACTTTTTCTTGCCATAATCGAATAATAAGTTAGCTTTAGTTTGTGAATAACAGGAAAAGATATGTAAGATATTTATTTACAAATTTGTAACAAATTTTAGTAAAACTTAATAATATGTTAATGTGTAAGCGATAACTGCACAAATATGCATAGGACAAATTTTCAGGAGGTACATATGAACTTTTTCGGAGGCTTCGGCAACGGAGGCTGCGGCTGTGATTGCTGCTCTATCTTGATCCTTCTCATGCTCTTACAATGTTGTGGCTGTGGCAACAACGGTGGTTGTGGCATAGATATCTGCACATTGCTTCTAATACTCGTACTTTGCGGATGCTGTGGCAATGGCTGTGGATCAAACTGCATGAACAAGTGCTAAAAATATAAAATTTCATAAAAAAAAGACCCTTAAATAAAAATTAGGGTCTTTTTTCTTTACTTTTTTTAAAAAATAAGTTAAAATAACAAAAAAACACAAGGATGAAAAAATGAATTCAGCACAAAGAAAGTATGGAATGGATGCCGAACTTATATGGAAAGATCGCAAACGTTATTTGGGAATGCCTTTATCATTTACAAGATATAGGCTTATCAGAAAAGGCGACAAATGGCTAAAACTTTTTTCAGACATCGGCTTACTTTATTCATTAGTCGACGAATTAAATATTTATCGTGTGCAGGACATTTCCCTACACCAGTCGCTTCTCGACAAGATTTTTGGAACAGGGACTGTAATATTGTATTCTAACGACGAAAGACTGCCAGTCTTTAAACTTAGGCACATTGCAAGGCCATATCACGTTCGTGAAATGCTTTCTAATATGGTTGAACAAGAAAGAGTAAGAAAAAATGTCAGAGTTTCAGAATTCCAATATTAATAAAACATAAAAAAGCCACAAGTATGTGGCTTTTTTTTAACAAAAATTCAAAAACTTAAATTGTAATACATTTCAAACAAAACATAATTTTGATCAGTTTATTTGAAATGTTTAAAAATACCTTTTAAATCAACAAGTTTATTGTAAAAATATTTTATATTAATATAGAAAGTAGGATAGAATAAAAACAAATTTTAATCAAACACTTGATATTTAAAAATTTTTAATTCTTAAATCAATCAACATATTCCTGCAATTTGTCTATATAATCTTGAAAATATTGTGGTAAATTAGACATAAACAGCATTTGCTTACTTGTCCTTGGGTGCAAAAATTTTAGAAAATATGAATGTAACAACTGCCCATTAAGTTCTTGCACTCTTTTGCCATATAATTCATCACCGATCACAGGGTGTCCTATAAAAGCAGAATGAACACGAATTTGATGTGTCCTACCCGTTACAAGAGAAAACTCAACCAAAGTTGCATTTTTATATCTTTTTTTTACACAAAAGTTTGAAATAGCTAGTTTACCTGACTTTGAAACGGCATATTTCATTCTATTTTTAGGATCTCGCGCTAAAAAATTTTCAATTTTGCCAGAATTTTCCCAAATTATTCCATCAAGTAGCGCCAAATATTTTCTTTCAACGCTTTTATCTTTTATCATTTGCGACAAAATATTATGTGAAAAATCGTTTTTCGCAACAAGCATCAACCCCGAAGTGTTTTTATCAAGCCTATGCACAATTCCAGGCCTTAATTTCCCGTTTATTCCACTCAAATCTTTGACTTTTGCCAACAACCCATTTACTAAGGTCCCATGTTTTGTTGTTTGACAAGGATGAACTACCAAACCTTGTGGCTTATCAACAACAATTAAATCTTCATCTTCGTAAACTATTTTAAAATCTACATCTTCTGCGACGGCCTCAATAGTTTCTGGCTCAGTTTGTAAAAATTCAATCCCATCCCCTTCCCTTAAAATATAGCCTGCCTTGACCTTTAAATTGTTAACCAATATCTTTCCATTTTCTATAAGATTTTTAACAAAAGAACGCGAAGGCGCTTGTAGAAAATCAGTAGCAAAAATATCGAGCCGCTTTCCAACATCATCACTTTGTATCACTTTGATTTTTTTCATCTTTTGCTCCGTTTTTATTTTTAAAATGTTTAACCATCATAATTACAATGTATACCACAAAAATTATCACTCCAACAGTCAAGCAAACATCTGCAACGTTAAATACAGGAAAACTTGGCCAAAATTCAAAATGCAAAAAATCTCTTACATAACCAAACGCAATCCTATCAACCATATTTCCAATGCTTCCTGCCAAAACCAACCCCAATGCTATATGATAAAGTGGGTGAACAACGTTTTCGGATAAAGTATACCAAACTAAAATTCCAATAAAAACAAAAGTCAATATAATAAAAAAAACATTCATTCCAGCAAACATACCCCAAGCCGAGCCTTCATTATGCACTATAACTATATCTAAAAATCCCGGCAAAAAATCCGTTGATTGCCCAACTTGCATTGATGAGTCTAAAATATGCTTCAAAACCAAATCAAAAACTAACATAACGGCAAAAATAGGAAGCACAATAATTAGAAATCGCTTAATTAAAGGTTTTTTATTCAATTTCCACTCCTTCAGGCAAAAGTATAACAAGCACCTTGTCTTCTATGATTTCAATTTTACCATTTGTTGCTGCAATAAATCCTTCTAAATAAGCTAGAATCCTTTCTTTTTCTTCTGCCTCTTGAACGTTTACTAAAATCGGTTGCCCATTTTTATATACTTCAAGTGCCTTTTTAGCACTAAAAAGACCCTCTGCATAAATAACTTTTACCCCGTCTATTTGGTCGGGTCTTTCCAATTTATCTTTTTTTAAATTAAAAGATGCCTTAGTCTGCGTTTTTTTTGTTCTTTTTCTGACTTGTTTTACGTCATCTTGACTTTCAAAACCTAAAGCCTTAAATATGCTACCAAATACACTCATTAAAAATACCTCTATAAGATTTTATCACATAAAAAAATAAAATCAAAATTTTTTTATACAAGAAAAAACTCGAACAATAGTTCGAGTATATACAAAATTATAATTAAATTGATTTTAATTATTTAAAATAATGCTTAATTAACGACGAATTGTCTCAATTTTTTCATTATTATCCTTGCTTATATCTTTTGAACGATTTTTAATTTCATAATCAAGTAGCCTGTTTCTTCTATTTTTGTAATTCTTATAATTCGTTTCGTATATTTTTTCTTCTTCCGTGCGTATCCCTCTTTCTGCCAAAATCTTTTTTACTTCTTCAAATATGCGATCATGTTTTCTTTTACCTGTGGCATCACATGAAAACGAACTACCAAAAAGGTGTACCGCTTTTGCAGAACCTTTTTGTGTATTGTAAACAATAATTGTCTTTGTCCCAGGATTATGCCCTAACCATGTTTCTCTTTCATTATACAAATTTTCTGAACATGCAATTGTGTCCAATGCTGAACACTGATAAAATACATTTTTACCCATTTCTTCAACACTTTCTGGTATTATAATGTATTCTAATTCGAAATTTGTAGAAAATGCCTTTTCTGATATTTTTTTTAAATCGTAATTAAGCTCCACACATTTAAGCCCATTTAAACCAGAAAATGCTCCATAAGGAATTTCTTTGACCCCACTTTTAAAAACAATTTTTTTTACATGCTCACGAAAATACATTGCTGGCGTCAGGCAGGAATTTGGATAGATTGTAAGCGTATTATTTTCAATTTTACTAAATTTCATATTGTTCTCCTTCAACTTTAAGAGTTTAACACATGAAGTTGAATTTATCAATACTTTTTTTAAAAAAAATACAAAATTATTGTTTTTTTTGTATAACACCACCACAATCTTATAATTTTACATACACAGTCTACATATTATACTGATTATTATCTTTTACTTATTAAATTGCAACAATAACCGCAGTAGTCTCACTACTGCAAATAGCTTACAAGAAAGCATTTTGCTATGCTTGTTGATTTACGAAAATTATGTTAATGCCTTTTTAACTATTTTAAATTAATAGATAAAAATTGTATATTGTATGACAAAATCTTATCTATAACTTTGCACTATATATGAGTAAAAAAAATTAACATTCACAAACAATTATAAACATTCTAATTATATCCAACTTGATAAAAGTATTTTCAAATTTTAAAATGAGAAAACAATACTACATTCTTTAATTTAATTAAATTAATGAAACAATCAAAAAAAGTATAATAAAAAAACCGAGGCAAACCTCGGTTTTTAACATTTTAGAATTATTCAATGATTGATGAAACAACACCTGAACCAACTGTTCTGCCACCTTCACGAATAGCGAAACGCAATCCTTCTTCAATAGCAATTGGTGTGATAAGTGTGATTGTCATCTTAACGTGGTCGCCTGGCATAACCATTTCAACGCCTTTTTCGAGTTCAATAGTTCCAGTAACGTCTGTCGTTCTAAAATAGAACTGAGGTCTGTAACCATTGAAGAATGGAGTATGACGTCCACCTTCTTCTTTCTTTAACACGTAAACTTGTGCTGTGAATTTTGTGTGAGGATGAATTGAACCAGGTTTGCAAAGAACTTGTCCTCTTTCAATTTCGGTTCTTTGAATTCCTCTAAGAAGAAGACCAACGTTATCTCCTGCTCTTGCTTCGTCAAGAAGTTTTCTGAACATTTCAACGCCTGTGATAACTGTTTGCTTCTTAGCACCCATACCAACGATTTCAACTGTGTCGTTCATTCTAATTACACCACGTTCAACTCTACCCGTAGCAACTGTTCCACGTCCTGTAATTGTGAAGACGTCTTCAACAGGCATAAGGAATGGTTTGTCAGTGTCACGTTCTGGCTCTGGAATATAAGAATCAAGCGCATCCAAAAGTTCTTGTATGCAAGCGCAAGCTGGATCATCAAATTTTCCTGCTTTACCAGCTTCCAATGCCTTAAGTGCTGACCCTTTAACAATTGGAGTTTTATCTCCTGGGAAATCGTATTCAGTAAGAAGATCTCTAATTTCCATTTCAACAAGTTCCAAAAGTTCTGGATCATCAACTTGATCTGTTTTGTTCATGAAAACAACAATATATGGAACGCCAACCTGTCTAGCAAGCAAAATATGTTCTCTTGTTTGAGGCATAGGTCCATCAGTAGCAGCAACAACCAAGATTGCTCCGTCCATTTGAGCTGCACCTGTGATCATGTTTTTAACATAGTCCGCGTGTCCCGGGCAGTCAACGTGTGCATAGTGACGTTTTGCTGTTTCATATTCAACGTGTGCTGTGTTAATTGTGATTCCACGTGCTTTTTCTTCTGGTGCTTTATCGATTTGGTCATAATCCATTTTTTCAGCCAAACCTCTGCCCGCTGCATACATAGTGATAGCAGCTGTTAGTGTAGTTTTACCATGGTCAACGTGACCGATTGTTCCAACGTTTACGTGTGGTTTTGATCTATCAAAGACTCCTTTAGCCATTTTAATTTTTCTCCTTTTTTGATTTACTTTGTTATTCTAACATAGTTTAAAAATATTTCCAAATGTTTTAAACAACATTTTAAAATAATTTTATTAATTTTTCTTAGACCTTTCGCCAATTACTTTTTCAGCAATAGATCTTGGAACTTCTTGATATTTTAAAGGTTCCATCACATATGTTCCACGTCCTTGTGTTTGAGAACGAAGATCTGTGGCATATCCAAACATTTCCGACAAAGGTACTTCGGCGTTGACAATTTGAATTCCAAGTGTTGATTCTGTCCCCGTCAAGATGCCTCTACGTGATGTCAAGTTGCCCATAACTGTTCCAAGATAATCATCAGGCACTTCAACCGACACCTTCATTATAGGTTCTAAAAGCACAGGGTCAGCTTTCTTTGCTCCATCTTGGAAAGCAAGTGAACCGGCGATCTTGAAAGCCATTTCTGATGAGTCGACTTCGTGATATGATCCATCAACAACTGTAACCTTAAAATCAACAGTTTCATATCCTGCGATAACACCGTTCATTCTAGCTTCATTTATACCGTTATTAACAGGCTGGATATATTCTTTTGGAATTGACCCGCCGACTGTCTTGTCCACAAATTCGTATCCAGAACCTGGGGCAAGTGGCTCCATTTCGATAATACAATGTCCATATTGTCCCTTACCACCTGACTGACGAATATATTTTCCTTCTGCTCTAACTGGTTTTCTTATAGTTTCTTTATATGAAACCTGAGGGTCGCCAATGTTTGCCTCTACTTTAAATTCTCTTAAAAGTCTATCTACAATAATTTCAAGGTGCAATTCACCCATACCTGCAATAAGTGTTTGCCCTGTTTCTTGATTTGTGCTAACTCTAAAAGTAGGGTCTTCACGCATAAGTTTTGCGAGCGCAATTGCCATTTTCTCTTGCATATCCTTAGTTTTAGGTTCGATAGCAAGTTGAATAACTGGCTCTGGGAATTCCATACTTTCAAGCTGAATTGGATGTTTTTCGTCGCAAAGTGTGTGCCCAGTTATAGTATCTTTAAGACCAACTATAGCGGCAATATCTCCAGCGCCAACTTCGCTTATCTCTTGACGGTTGTTTGCATGCATTCTAATAAGACGCCCAACACGCTCTTGTTTTCCCGTAATTGAATTGTAAACGTATGAGCCAGCTTTTAAAAGTCCGCTGTAAACACGGAAGAATGTAAGCCCCCCAACAAAAGGATCGGTCATGATCTTGAATGCAAGTCCAGAAAATGGTGCAGATTCACTTGCTTCTCTAGTTTCCTCTTTGCCTGTGTCTGGGTTAATACCCTTTATAGCAGGAATATCGATTGGAGATGGCAAGTAATCTACCATCGCATCTAAAAGCATTTGAACACCCTTGTTTTTGTAAGAAGAACCACAAAGAATAGGTGTAAACTTTCTCTCAATCGTGCCTTTTCTTATCGCAGCTTTCAATTCATCAATTGAAATCTCATCACCTTCAAAATATCTTTCAAGCAAAGCATCATCGGTTTCAACGATCTTTTCTATCATCTCATCATGAAGTTTTTGAGCTTCTTTTTTATATTCGTCAGGAATATCAACTATTTCATATTGTTGACCCATCTCATCTTTATAAATTTCAGCTTTCATATTAAGCAAATCTATAATTCCAGAAAATGTGTCAGCTGATCCAATATTCAATTGAATTGGAAGTGGAACAGTTTTCAATCTGTTTTTTATAGAGTCAACACAGCCCATAAAGTCTGCTGCATCTCTATCCATTTTATTTACGTAGATAATCGTTGGAACATGATATTTTGTAGCTTGACGCCAAACTGTTTCCGTTTGAGGTTGAACTTTATCACGACCGCTAAGCACTAAAACAGCCCCGTCCAAAACTTTTAGGGAGCGCTCAACTTCGACGGTAAAATCCACGTGCCCCGGTGTGTCGATTATATTAATTTTATGACCCTTCCAAGTACAAGTCGTGCAGGCTGATGTGATAGTTATACCCCTTTCTTGTTCCTGAGCCATCCAGTCCATGGTAGCTTGTCCATCATGAACTTCACCTATTTTATGGCTTTTCCCAGTATAGAACAAAATACGTTCGGTTGTGGTTGTTTTACCAGCATCAATATGCGCCATAATTCCAACGTTTCTTGTCAATTTCAAATCGTTTGAAGGCATATTTTTTCTCCTATATATAATTTATTAACTTTTTTGTAAAATTTAACTTTTAAAATTTTACCATCTGTAATGAGCGAAAGCCTTGTTTGCTTCTGCCATTCTATGAAGCTCATCCCTTCTCTTAATTGAAGAGCCTGTTTCATTGTAAGCGTCCATGATTTCGCCAGCGAGTTTTTCGAACATATTTCTCTCTGCCGTGCGTTTTCTTGCGAATGTAACAATCCATCTTATTGCAAGAGTTTCACGTCTTTCTGGTCTAATCTCAACAGGAACTTGATAATTTGCTCCACCCACTCTTCTACTTTTTGTTTCTAAAACAGGTTTGACATTTTCTAATGCCTTATTGAAAACATCGAGTGGTTCCAATCCCATTTTATCTTTTATAATTCCGAAAGCATCATAAACAATACTCTGCGCAAGAGATTTTTTCCCATCTCTCATAACTTTATTAATAAGTTTAGTAACTGTCTTGCTTTTGTAAATAGGATCAGGGAGAACTGGTTTTTTTACTGCGGCATTTCTTCTAGCCATTTTATTATCCTCCTAAATTTTTAATTTTTAAAAACTATTTAACTTTTTTTGGTCGTTTAGCACCATATTTTGAACGAGACTGACTACGTTTAGCAACGCCGGCAGTATCCAAAGTCCCTCTAATGATGTGATATCTCACACCAGGAAGGTCCTTAACTCTTCCCCCACGAACAAGCACAAGGCTGTGTTCTTGGAGGTTGTGTCCAATACCTGGAATATAGCAAGTTCCTTCCTGCCCGTTAGAAAACTTAACTCTGGCGATTTTACGAAGAGCCGAGTTAGGCTTTTTAGGAGTTGCAGTTCTA
Source organism: uncultured Clostridia bacterium (assembly GCA_944350225.1). GTDB lineage: Bacteria > Bacillota > Clostridia > Christensenellales > UBA1242 > Caccovivens. The sequence goes on from CALVOH010000006.1 coordinate 23,090, forward strand.
ACAGAAAGGCAAACTCCACGTTTTTGCGGGCATTCGTTGAGAAGAGGTGATTTAGACTTTTTCTCGAAAGTTTTACGCCCTTTGTTTACGAGCTGGTTAAATGTTGGCATTCTTAATCCTCCTTATTAAATTTGTCTAACTGCCTAAACAGTTTAAATTACTTTTTTTAAACATGAACAACACAATTACGCGAAATCGTAACTCTACAAGAGCAAGCCTTGTAGATCAGTGAAAGAGCTGGAATTGCTCCCACTTGCTGTTTGTTTATGCCTCACAAAAAGACAGTCTCCGACATAAAGACTATGATAATATATCAGTTTGAACAATTTTTGTCAAGAATTTTTGCAATAAATAATTTTTTTTTGCGCTTTACAACGCATTAATTCTATTTACAATCCCCGTTCTTGTCGCAACATCTAAAATATGGAATATTCCAAGTGGAATAGGCTTGCCCTCTTTAAAATTAAGCATATATCCAAAATTGTTGTCCATCTGCGTGCTAACATCACTTATGACCTTACTAACAGTTCCGCTCTTCGTCAACAACGAATAGCTGTTTTCTACCGTTAATCCATTCGTTCCACCATAGAACGCTCCCTGACTAGCAATCGAGCCTCCGCTCACGATTATATCTAAATCAACACTACAAAATTCTATCTTCACATTTGAATAAGTTGAATAATCGGCATATAAACTCCCCACAAATCCACCGACGATCGCACCAGTTCCACTGACGGTTATGCTACCTTCCGAATAACAGTTGGTCATTTTAAAACTGTATGATGAATTGCTCACATGAACATAACCAACAATTCCACCCACTTTACCCGAACTACCAGTAAGTGTTATATCACCAAAATTAGCAGATTTAGAAATGTTGCAACCTGTCGTGGATGTAGAAACAGCATATCCCACAACTCCACCGACATCTGAGTTGCTCGTTGCAGTGCTGGTTACATTTCCTGTGTTATAGCAGTTGG
>CALVOH010000007.1 GCA_944350225.1 uncultured Clostridia bacterium
ACAAAAGCTTTGCAAAATGCAAGACCTTCTACAAGCAGGAGATAAAATCGCAGCCGGCCTGTCAGGAGGAAAAGACAGTTTGGTATTGCTCAAAGCGCTTTGCGAATTAAGAAAAAAGTTTAAAAATTGTTTTAGTTTGATTGCAATATGCATAGATCTATCAAACGGCAAAATGGACTTTTCAAAAATATCGGCTTTTTGTCAAAAATTAGATGTAAAGTTTGTACTTGTCAATTCGAATATATTCGAAATCGTTTTTGACATAAGAAAAGAAAAAAATCCTTGCTCGCTTTGTGCAAATCTAAGAAAAGGATTGCTCTTTTCTACGGCAAAAAATGAGGGTTGCAATAAAGTGGCTTTGGGGCATCATGCTGATGATTTGTTGGAAACATTTTGTATGGCAACAAAACAAGAAAACAGGCTTTATGTTTTGCCTGCAAAATGTCATTTAAGTAGAGTCGATTTAACTTTAATTCGACCAATGCTGTTGTGTTATGAAAATGAAATTTCTATGCAAGCGAGCTTGATGCCGGTGACAAAAAACATTTGCCCCGTTGACCACTTCACTACTCGACAAACAGCAAAAATGTTTTTAGAAAAACTCGAAGATGATTATCCAAATATAAAGCAATCTTTGTTAAACGCGCTTACAAATCCGCAAAGATACAATTTATGGGAAACAAAAGAAAATTAAAAATAATAAAGTTAAAAAACAATAATAAATAAAAATTATTAAAAAAATCGCAAAAAAAATGCGATTTTTTTATTATTTTTAAATAAAAAATCAAATAATTAAAATAAAAATGTATTTTTTATATTATTAAAAATCATCAATACTTTTTGTCAAAAATAGCATAAAATAAATAATAAGAATTTTATTTATTTACCAAAAAATAAAAAAATATTATATAATTTTTATTTTTTTTAAAAAGTTGTAAACATTTTTATTACTTATTTAGATATTTTCTTTTTGTTGCTAGACCTCCTCTAATATGTTTTTCTGAAAAATTGATATCTAATATTTTTGTTATTTTTTTAAATTTTTTTTCATTTAGTTTTTTTAGCCTTTTTGACATGTCAACATGCACTGTACTTTTGCTAACTCCGAAGAGGGTGGCAGTTTGTCTGAGTGTGCTGAGAGTGCTTATAATATATTCAGCTTCGAGAAGCACTCTTTTGCGAATTTCCTCTTTCACAGCAGAATAACCTCCTTGCTATAAGGTATTCTACCGATTGTCGAGTTATGTCAAAAAAAATAAATTGTTGTATAATTTTGCAAAAAAAAATTAACGGTGCATAACAATGCACCGTTTAAATAATTATTTTGATTGTATTATTTTGCAAATATCGTTTACAGTTTTCAAATTACCAATTTGGTCATCTGGAATCTTTATTGAAAAATTGTCTTCCAAAAGCATAAGCATTTCTACAACATCAAGTGAATCTGCCCCCAAATCTTCAACTATGTTTGCGTCATCTGCTATATCATCTGGTGATATGCAAAGTTGTTCGGCAATAAGTTCTTTGACTTTCTCTTTCATTTTTTCCTCCACGTGTCAATTATAGCACATTAACGCGTAGAAAACAAATGTTTTTTAGTTTTTATTTCGATTGCAAAGAAATATAAGAGTTTGGATCAACTTTTTGGTCATTTTGATATAAAGTCAACTCTAAATGTGCGCCATAACTTGCCTCATTCGCAGCTGAGGTCGATATTGAACCTATTGCTTGCCCTTTTGTTACTGTGTCACCTTCACCCACTTTAAGATTTTTGTCAAGGGAAGAATAAACACTTACAAAGCCGTCTTTATGTTCAATTGTCACACTATAACCCTGTAAATAGCGGTAATCGGTGTCGATTACAGTGCCGTCAGCGACAGCCATTACTGTTGGGTCTTCGCTTGTTAAATCAACAGCGCAATGAGCTTGATATTTTTCCATTGTCTCGTTAAATTGTAAAAGCTCGCCTGAAAAATCTCTGATGATTACCGCTTCGTTCATAGGAAGTCCAAAGCTTATTGGCTGGGTGGTTACGTCTACCGTTGGCCCCTGCTCGTCTCCTCCACGATTTGCAAGCGTTCCTGCAACTGTCGCAGTTACAATTACAGCGACAATTATTAGTCCCCCCAAAATATAAAGTCCAAAGCGTTTAAAGAATGTAAAAAATTTATTATCTTTTCTTATTTCCATTTTTTCCTCCTCGCCATAGATTGTTGACACAATGATTTTTTTTATACATCCTTTTTTAATAGCCTATTGCAATAGTAGGAAAACCAATAATAACTTGATTATCTTTTCTTATAATTTCGGCATTTATTTTTTTGCCACCACTAATATAACTTTTTGAATATAATGGTGTGTAAGAATAGGTTACATCCATATTATCTAATTTTATTTTTGAAATTTCTTGCAATCTTAACTCACTTTCAAACTGCTCAAATTCATTTTCAGTCAAATAAAAAATAACTGATTTTACATCATTTTTATCTAAAATTTTAGAAAAATCATCTTCATTTACTTCAATTATCGCATCGTTGCCATTTATGACAAAAGGTTCACCGATGCTTTCCGCAGAAACCAAATCTGTCACAATAATCGCATTTTTAAAACTTGCACTTTGCTCTGTAAATGATTTTGGCAAAGCAATAATAACGGCTATCAACGACAAGCTAAACAAAAAAATCAATAACTTTTTCATGTCAAGATTATTGACAAGAATTTTTAAATTAAAAACCCCAAATTTGCTGACGATCTAAATTTGCATCTAACCCTTCTACTATAATTGTCAAAATGTAGCTTTTGTGTGAATCATAAAATTCGTCATTTAAAAGCTTCACGTAAGAAGCAACGGAAATTTTGTTTTGTGACTCTAACGGCTCATCAAAATAGTAATAATCCCCATTTTCAGTCCATAAATCACTAACACCTAGTTCAATTTTGCAATCGTTTAAATCATAACTAAATATCAATGCTTTTGCGCGAACATAAATTGGCGCATCAAATTCATTTGTCAAATTTATAAACTGCTTTAACTCTTGACCCGGTAAATACGCTCCACTCAGTGTAAATGAAACGGATTGCGTCTCCGTCCCTTTTAATGATAGATTAACGTTTGAACCTAATTGCATGTCCGAGTTTAAACTAGAAGTGTTGGAATAAAACCATCCAGAAAGTCCTAAATATAAAGAAATGCCAAGGGCTATAACCAAAACCACGATAGCAAAAATAAAACCATAAGTACTTTTTTTTAACTTCCTCATGGTTATATTTTTTTCTTTTTAAAAATATTTATACTAAGATTTGCGCAGTTGACGTTTTCTTCTATAAGCGCGCTCGCTTCTAAAATTAGCAATTTGTGCATCCTTAAAACGTCTGCTTTCAACTTGCAAATTCTTCTCCACTTTCTGCCATTTGTACTTTCTGTTTCCATAAACAAAATCGTAAGCAACCATTCCAAAGCCTAAAATTAGGTAGATGTAGTAAGAGAAAAATCTCCAGATAATTAAAGCCCAAAACAATTCACCACCAGCAAAATAAGCCCCAAACATCATACTAAACGAAATTTCACTTGCTCCTGATCCACCTGGAAGAGGTATAAAACTCGCAGCCAAATCAATTAAGACACCCATAACCATCATTCTTCCAAACATAGACGGATCAAAATCACTAAACATACAATAAACGAAAAATGGTATTGAATAAACTAAAATTAATCTTGCGATACATGAAAATATCATAATTATCAAATCCTTCGGGCACTTTACATAATTAGTCATAATATTTTGATAATCTTCTACGTATTTTGTAACTCTTTGATACTGCTTTTCATAATTTTTTACAATCTTCATTTTATGAAGCAGTTTTAAAGTTTTAACCACCAAAACTTTACCTGTCTTTTTACTTATTGACAAAAACAATGTCAAAAACATTGTGAAAAAACCAAGAATAAACCCTATCGCAGAAGCTATTGAAACGACCATATTAAACGATTTGTCAACAGCCGTTACTATCAAACACGTCGCCGACAAAATAAGCCACGTTAATTGCTGAAAAAAAAGCCTTGCCATTGGCACTGAAAGAGCTGCCGCAGACGGAACATCTCTTGAAATCAAGTAGGTCACCTGAAAAGGTTGTCCACCTGTTGCAAGAGGCGTTACTGCATCATAATAGCGACCGCATAAATTCGTTTTTAAAGACAAAATAAATCTTGCTTTGCCACAATTTTTTTTCAATAAATGAGAAACTGACCATGTGTCAAACACAAAAGCAACACTAAAAAATAATAATGCTACAAAAAACCATTGAATGTTAATGCTAATTTGGCTTAAGGGCGTAAATTCATTTGTAAATAAAGTATAAAGCAAAATTCCAGAAATAACTCCGATATTTAAAAAAAACATACATATATTCCATGCTTTTTTGTTTTTGCCACTTCTTTTTGCTACTGCCTGTTGAGCCTCATCTAATTTGGCTTTTTCTTCACTTGAAAGATTGTCAACGTCAATTTTTAATTGTGAAAAAGTAGAAAGCTTTTGAGCATTCACCTCAACCCCTTTCTGTTCATTTTCTTTTTGATTCTCTTCCGTTCCCACAATATTGTTTTGTGAATTGTCTTTATCCATACTGGTATATTCTAACAAATAAAAAAACTCTTGTCAAATAAACAAGAGTTATCAATTTAACAAATTGAATTAATACAAGTCTTTGTAGGTGTCAGGATAATAAGTTATTTTTCCTTCTGCTCTTAAAAATTGAATGTTCATATTTTCAAAAAGAGAATATCTGTCAGTATCAATTTCCTCATACAGTTCGTCAAGAACACTTTTTTCTTCTGAGGCTTTCAATCTCGCTTCGCTAAGAAGTTGAATGTCTGCACTTGAAAGATTAAAACTAGAATTGATGTTTGAAAAAAGATTTTCTACCTTTCCTTCATAAACCATGATATGAATTCCATAATCAGACCTAATCTCTTGAGAATATAGATCGCCAATCTTTGCATTGCCATTGTTGTAAAGTTCGATGCCTGCATTTGTGAACGTTTCTACCATATTTGAATATGCTGTGTAACTTGTTCCGCTCTCAGCGTCAGCTGTAGTGTAATCAACGCCCATCACATAGTTACGATCAGCATTCATTATGCCTTCATCTTCATTATACTTGTAAATAAATTCGTCGAAGTATTCTGCTTTAAGTCTTTCGTCGTCTCCAGCAGTTGCGAGCTTTAATTTTATTTCCTCAAACACGGCTTTAACCGGTTTTCTTTCTCCTGTTTCAACCCAAGTGATGCTTCCATCATCATTGTAAACAATATTACCGTCTTCATCCTTCTGTGGCTCGCGAACAATAAATGTCAAATTGTTATACAAATCTTCGATCAAATCTTGTGCTTCGCCTACCGTGTATTTTGTGCTTGTGCCATCAATAACTTTTTGACATTCATCATACAATTTTTGCTCTTCGTCAGAAAACTTAGCCAAAATATGAGAAACATAGAAAAATTGAGTCCCCGTTGTTTTGTAATAATAAACGGAAGAAACATCTTCAAGCACATCTTCCTCATAAGTCGATGCCTGTTCGACAACATATTTATTGTAATCGTTTACGACCTTGCTTTCATACAAATCTAAAAGATTTCGAATTGTTGCTGAAGAATTGTTTGATTGATTCATCTCTTGATATTTATCTACCATAAATGAATCATAAAGAACGCCATAAACTCGTTGAATCTCTCTTTTAAAAACCGATTCGTTGTCAGTGGATAGCCCCATGCCTTTTTCTGACTGTTTTGCTTCTGCTAAATATCTGCTGTACCCTTGGGCATATTTTGGATTGTTTTTCACATAATTTACAACATTTTCATAAAGCACATTTAAATCATTTTGTTTGGTGACGTCCCTATCTTCGCCATTCCAAAAAACATGATCTTCGACTTCGCTCGTTGCTGTTTCATTCACGACCAAAGTGAAAGAACCATCATTTTCAATTTTTAATGTTACTGGTTTTTGATAAACGTTTTGCGTAATTCCATCAGCGTCTTCATCACTTGTCTGTGTTGTGTCGTCTTCTATTCCATTTATATCATTATAGTAACTGATAATGTTGTCTTCTATGGTTTCAAAAGTAAGCTCCCAAAGATATGTTTTTTCTTTAACTGTCAGCGTTTCTCCGCCATTTATTTCTCTAGCCATGTTTTCAGAAGCGCGAATAATTAATTTTTCATTTATAACTGATTCTAAAATTTGCTTAACGGCCTCTTCGCCTGTCAAGCCATAGCTTTCATAAGTAGAACTATAATTTGCAACTGCGATAGACAAGTCCTTTTTTGTAATTTCTAATTTCTCACCGTTTTCATATTCAAATGTGGCAACAACCTGTGAATAATAACGAGACATATCTGTTGTAACGAGCGAACAACCCGCAAAAACAGACACGCACATAATGAAACATAGCGACAATGTTAATATAAGTTTTGTGAATTTATTTTTTTTCATAACACTCCAAATCAAGCCCTAAATTTTATTTTCAATCTTTATATCACTTTGTTAGTATACAATATTTCCTTTTGTTATTCAAGCAATTTCGACCATTTTTTAAGATTTGTTTGCCGTTTCGAAGAAGCCAATAAGCTCATCTAAACTTTTTGAGATGGATTTACTTTTTGGTATTTTGATTATTGGCAAGTTTTCGAATCTTAAACTTGCATTATAATTTGAAAGCACTTTGACTAGCCTTTCATCAGCTATTTTTTCATTTTTATATAAAACTAGATCGATTTCTTCGCTTTTTGCTTTTATCTCTTTGACACCAAAAAGCATAGCAAGGTTTTTAATATAAGCAATTTTTACAAGATTTTTTGTTTGTTCAGGCACATCGCCAAATCCGTCATTTAAACTTTCAAGCATATCATTCATTTGATCGCGAGAAGAAATCTCGCTTATCTGCATGTAGTATTTAATTCGTTGCTCGCTTGTTGAAAGATATGTTTCTGGTATATATGCATCGAGAGGTAAGTCTATTTTAACAGGACGCTCCGAAGCAGATTTTTGACCCGAAAGTTCGCCAACAGTTTCGTTTAAAAGCTTGATAAACATATCATATCCGACTTTCTCTATATGACCATGCTGTTCTTTTCCAAAAATATTGCCTGCACCACGAATTTCAAGATCTCGCATCGCCACCTTAAAACCACTGCCAAGTTCATGAAATTCTTTTATAGCTTCTAAACGCTTATATGATGTTTCCGTTAGCAATTTACCGTTTTTGTAAAACAAATACGCATAACTCAATTTGTCGCTTCTTCCTATCCGTCCACGAAGTTGATAAAGTTGCCCAAGCCCAAGCATGTCTGCATCATAGATTATCATAGTGTTTGCCGATGGCAAATCAATGCCGTTTTCAATCAGCGTTGTTGAAATAAACACATTGTATTCACCCTTAAATAATTTGTCAATAACCGCCTGCAATTCTTTTTCATTCATTTGCCCATGTGCAACACCTATCTTTGCTTGTGGAATAAGTTTTGAGATGTGAGACGCAACTTTAAAGATTGACTGCACTCTGTTGTAAATGACAAAAGCATTTCCACCACGAGTGATTTCTCTTAATAGCACACTTTTAGTGATTTCGTCGTCTTCCTCCGTTACATATGTTTGAATAGGAAGGCGATCGCGAGGAGGAGTAGCGATGACAGATATATCCCTTATCCCAGAAAGTGACATGTGCAATGTTCGTGGTATAGGCGTAGCAGAAAGAGTTAAAACATCAACATTTTTTCTAATGTTTTTGATTTTTTCTTTTGCTGCAACTCCAAAGCGCTGTTCTTCGTCAATAACCAGCAACCCAAGGTCCTTAAAAACGACATTTTTTGACAACATTTTATGTGTCCCTATCAGCACATCAATTTCGCCATTTTTGAGTCTATTCAAAATATCTTTTTCTTGCGATTGAGATTTGAAACGGTTTAAAATCTCTATTTTTACCCCAAAGCTCTCAAACCTCTTTTTTGCATTTAAGAAATGCTGTTCGCTTAAAACTGTGGTTGGGCACAAAAATGCCACCTGCTTTGAGTTTATCACCGCCCTAAAAATTGCACGAAAAGCCACTTCGGTTTTTCCAAATCCTACATCACCACATAGCAATCTATCCATTATCTTTGTTGAAGCCATATCAGTCAGCACTTCATTTATAGCATTAATTTGATCCTGAGTAGGTTCGAATTCAAAAGCATTTGCAAACTCGTTCTCTAAAAACTGTTCGGCACTAAAAGAAAAACCTTTCGCCTCCTCACGTTCTTTATAAAGTTTCATAAGCTCTAATGCAAAGCCCTGAAGTTTTTCCTTGACCCGTTTTTTTAATTGTTCAAATTCTTTTCCGCCAAGTGAGTTCATATGTGGAGTACTTTCCCCGCCGACATAAGCAGAAATTAAGCTTGCCTGTTCACTCGGCAAATAGAGCATGCCTCCGCCACGATATTCGATTACAAAATAATCTTTTTCGCAATCAGAAAGCCTCAACCTTTCTATCCCGACACATCGACCAATCCCATGATATTCATGAACAACATATTCTCCGATCTTTGGCTGATAAAAAACATCTTTTTTAGCAGATGCCATTTTTGCAACTTTTTGTTTTGAAAGATTGTCTGATCCTATTGCTATTAAATTTAATGATGAAAAATCAAAAGAGCTAGGAAAATATATTTCGCTAACATAGACCCCAGGCTTATCGAAATTTTCTTGTTCAAAATCAAAAAAAGAAATTTCCTGACCACTTAAAAAGTTTTTAATACGATTTTTACTTTCACCTGCTAAAAGCAGAATTTTGTTTTTAAAAGGGTTAAAGGTTTTGATATCACTTATTAGTTGATTAAAAGAGTGAACGTAACTTGTTTCAGCAACGCTTTTTAAATCCTCTCCTCCACTTAAAGAAAATGAAAGTGTGCCAGAAATATTTTCGAAGCTTGAATAGTCGCTTTTAGAAAAGCCTTGCATAACTCTTAAGCCTGATAAAACCAAATCGATAGATTGCTTTAACCTCTCTGTTTGATCAATAACGACACAATCACTAAGAGAGCACACGTTTTCATCGCCCTTAAACAAAACAGCTGGATAAAATGAGATGCTTTTAATCTCTTCTCCGGTTTTCATATCACTTGGATCAAAATATGCTATTTTTTCTATAATATTATCAAAAAAATCACAACGCACAGGCTTTTCTAACGAAATAGCAAATATATCAAATATATCCCCACGAATCGCAAATTCGCCTTGTTTTGAAACAATGTCAACCCTTTTATATCCAATATTGACAAGATTTTCTGCTAATTTTGATATTTCTATTTTATCATTTTTATTTAAAACAAAAGGTCTATCAAAACTTTTGCGATCAAAATTGGTCACTATTGAGTTTGGTAAAAAGATTAAAAAATCGATTTTGCGTGACAAAAATTTGCTGATGCTAGAAACAAAAGGTAAAAGATTTTCATCATCACTTGTCCCCACTTCTCTCCCACAAGAAATTACCTCGCAATTAAAGCCAAGAAAAGTCAAATTACGCTTTAATTTAACAGCCTCAACAAAATCTGCGACGAGTATCACCCCTCGCTTTTTTAATGCAATTATTAATGATTTTTCGCCGATTTTGACTCCACTGAAATGCTGGATTTTTGACAAAGGCGAATCATTTAAAAGCTTTAATATCTTTTCCATAATTTCTTGTTATTATTATATCTATTCTAGCCCACAAACACCAATCAGTTCTTGTGTAGCTCGTAAAATAATCTCTTCACAACTTTTATCCATTTTTGAAAGTACAAATTCCACAATCTGCCCATCTGGCTGACCTATCCCAACACGCAATCTTGCAAAATCTTCCCCTATTAAATTGACGATATTACGAAGACCGTTGTGCGTGCCTCCACTTCCATGTGTTCTAAAACGAAGTTTGCCTTTTTCTAAATCAAAATCGTCACATATAACAATAATTTCGGCATCTTTAAATTTGTTTTTAAACATCAAAACACTTTCACCAGACAAGTTCATAAAGGTTTGTGGCTTAGCCAAAATGATCTTTTGCCCATTTATTTTAGCTTCCCCATAAACAGCTTTACAACCTTTTTTAGAAAGTTTTACACCGAGTTTTTTTGCAAGGCAATCAATTACTTCAAACCCCATATTGTGAAAAGTTTTTTCATATTCTTTGCCTGGATTTCCAAGCCCCACTAAAATTTTCATAATCTTTTTCCCATCACAAGATGTTCGCCAAAAAGAGTCGTCCCCTTCTTAACAAGTGTGTCAACAATAAAATTTCCACTTTTTAGCACACAATTTTCTTCTATCATCGTGCTACCTTTTAAAATGTTCATCGGTTCAATGATTACACCAGCTTCAATTTCAACATCTGCATCTATATAAATACTTTTTTCTCCCATTAAGATTACCCCATTTGCTTTGTGGTATTCTCGAATGCGTTGAGACAAAATTTCAAACACCTCACTTATATCATTAGGTGAGCTGACCTGCAAAAATTGTTCTGGCGAAAACGATTTTCGAACGGGTGAAAAAATAACATCTGTCGTTTTAATATAATTTGAAGAAAACACGTATCCTCTTGGCAAAATCATAGCGCTTAAATTTTTACTTGCAAAATAATCAAGCGCTTGAGCGATGGTTGATTTTTCAAGCAAAGGAGTGTCACTGAATAAGACAAGCAGATATTTCTTTGTTTCGGCATAAGGTTTTAAAATTTCCAGCAAATCCTCTTCTTTCACTTCATCAATGACAACTTTTTGCATTTTCCCACAAGCAAGCACAACCCAATCAATTAAGCTTTTGCCACAAATATTCAATGAAAAGAGTGGCCTTTTTAAAATAATTGCAAGCGTCTCTTCTTCCACCCAATCATAACTCTTAGCCGAAACAATCGACTTTGGCAAAATCGAACTTTCCTCTTCTGACCTTTCTTTTACAACTATCTCTTCTATCATATTTCAATTATAATTCCTTGCACTAACAAAAGTCAAACATTTTTTTGATAACATTTTTCAATAATATGTTAAAAATATTTTTAAGAATTATAATTTTGTGGTATTATTATTAAATCAATCAACCACAAAAAATTTTCAGGCTAATTATTAATTTAAAGTGAGGTAATTATGAAAAAAACAAAAATATTAAATTGGACTATTTTAACAACATTGATGGTTGTTTTAATGACCTTTTTGATTACCAGTCTTTTTGCATTGCCGTCAACAAACTTTTCAGGTGCAAGCACATATGCTTATTCTAGTGATCTGCAAATAACTGTTAGAAATTTGAATAATGAAACATTGTCTCCAATTGAACAAGGCACAACCACTCTCAAATACAATAACACAGAAGAAGAAAATTATTCTGTTTTAACATTTAATTGGAAAGACGTAAAAAGCTTCGATATAAATTTTAACACATCTTCTCTTCAAGAAAGGGATAATTACAACTACAATTATTCTGTGTCATGGACACCTGCAATAATAAACAACGGTTCGGCTGATTTCACAACTGCATCAACATTACCACGAACAATCATCTCACAAACAGTGAATGAAAAATCTCAAATAATTGACAACTTTACTTTTACGATTGACAATTATGCTTCAACCAATGCCAACAATTATAGTGCTTCCTCAATTTTTGCACAAACACAAGATGGAAATTCTTCCGCTTATGACTTGCACGGTGGTTGGGGAATGTACATCTTCTCATTCGAATGTGAGGATTCTTACACAAGCGCAATCTTTCAAATCCTGCCAACATCGGTTAGTAGCATACAAAACGAACCGATAATAAGCATCAGCGAACAAAGTTCACAAGAAGGAATGAAGTCAGCTTATATGTTTTCTTTAAGTGAAGAATGCCAATTCTTAAACAGAGATTACATTGTTTGGAAAATAGAAGGCACAGGTCGTGATGGACTCGAATATGTTTTGACGACATCAGATATAACAGACGATACAACACAGCATGCTTTAATAAAAGACGAACCATATAGAAATGGCCCAAGTTATTTCTTCGATACTGAAAAGGAAGGAACTTGGACGGCCGTATGCTACATTTACGACCAAGATCCAGAAGCAACTGGCGCAGAACCTGTTTATGTCGTTCGTAGTCAACAAGTGACAACCTCACAAGGTATGTCGCCAAACACAATAATCTGGATTGTGGTTGGTATAGCGGCAGCGGCTGCAATAATAGTTGGAATAGTGGTTGGAGTATCAATTAAAAAAGAACGAGTTTATTAAAAAATTCCGCATCATTGCGGATTTTTTTTAATCTTCTTTATATCACATTGTGCAAATTAGCTCCCATAAAATGTCTATAACTGTGTGCATAAAATTTTACTGCTTCCAAAGATGCTCGAAATTCTTTTACATCATTTTCACTTTGATAAACCTTAAGCTTTGAAATTTCAACTCCAACTTCTTGAATATTTTTATGATTAACTAAATAACACAAGTTGCTTTCATTTACCGTCCAATTGTATTCCAAGGTATCCACAGCAAGAGCTAATTCCATATCTCGAATATCATCTTTTTCTAACGATAATTGCTCAACGCGTGCGCAATCATTTTGTAAAGCTTGTAAGGCTACACCCGCAACTACATCTTCGATAACACAAAAGAAAATTAATAATCCAAAAATGAAAAATAGAGTTATCCTAGAAAAAATTTTCATGCAACTTCCCTCACATTTTCAAAAGTTTGGCTTTCACCCTTCATCATTTGCAAATATACCAAACCATTTTTATCAATGGTCATAACCAAGACATCTTTAATTTTCGTTTTCACGCCTATTTTTTTATGTAAAAAATCTAAAATAAAATCTTCGCTTACTTGTGCTTCTTGTAAATTAGCTTTCATCACTTTCCCTTCACTAACTATGCTAATTGGAATAACAGCTGGTGCAACGTCAATTTTTAAGTTTTCATTCGTTACAGGAGAAACATTTGATTTCGCTAAAATGCTTAACTTCCCATTTGTTTCCATAATCGCATACTCAACTTGGTCAAGAGAAAAATAACCAAGACCTCGCATCGCTTCAAATACGTCTTCAATCGAAATATTTAGTTTTTTTAACGCTTTATAATCAATCCCTTTTGGATTGATGACAATGACCGGTTTACCACTTACTAACATCGAAAATTTTGTGCTAACTCTGCACAAAAACGTCAAGACAAAATGTAATACAACAAGTGTAAACAGAGGAATTATTCCATGTAGAACGGGCACGCCTATTTCTGCCATAGGAATAGTTGCAAGGTCGGCAATAATAAGCGTTAAAACAAGCTCAAACGGTTGCATTTGACCAAGCTGACGCTTGCCCATAATTCTAAACAAAAAGAGCACTACAATGTAAATAATTATTGAACGGATTATAATCGTTAACATATCGCTAGTATGAGCCATATGTTCATTTTTAACACAAGGATTAAAATATTCTAAAAATTATATTGATTTTTTAAGCTTTTTATTAATTTTAAATTTGCCTGAAAACTTATTAAAATATGCTTTGACATCGACTACGTTGAACACCATACACAACAAGACAAAAAACACTGCTCCCACCATACAAGACATCAAGATTGCAAAAAATGAAGGCATAACAAGATTGCAAAGAGTGGCTATAAATGAAACAATAGCCGAACAAGGCACTGTTATCAAAATCAAAATGCAAATTGGTTTAAAAGCTTTAAGTTTAACGCCTGTTTTTCTTTTTAACATTAAAAAATTTAAACTGCTTGTAACACACATGCATATTCCCATTCCCCAGAAAAGCGAATTTATTCCACAGATTGGTGGCAAAAGCCATATTAACAAAAACATTACGCTTGCCCCAACAAAATAATTAATGCATGATTTAATCTCATAGCCTAACGAATTTAACAAAGATGAAGTTATGCTGTTTAATCCCATAGGAATCATAATCCAAGCGCTAGAAGCTAAAATTGTCCCGCTAAGTGGATTATCAAACAAAAACTCTCCTATAAGCTCTCCCGAACCGACAAACAAAGGCACTACCATAGCAGAGACAAAAAGAGTGAAAACTATCGAACTTCTTATTCTTGACTCAATATGATTTTTGTCCTCCTTTACAAGTGCCATAGAAATGTCTGGAACAAGTGCAGTTGAAAGCGAACCAATAAGCGTAGTTGGGACAAATAGTAGTGGCATTGTCATTCCGACAGCCACTCCATAAAGCGTCATCGCTTGTGAAGATGTGTAACCGATTGACATTAGACGAAGTGGAACAATCAATGCTATCAATGGTTGAGCCAAACTCCCTGCAACTCTTACCCCTGTGATAGGAGTAGAACGTTTGACAAGCTCCTTATATTCTTTCCCAGGTTTTGATAGCGAGCCACCATATATAAAATACAATAAAACAACAAAAAGCGCAGAAAAGGCGCAGGCGATTGTAAGCGACCAAGCCACTCCAACAGCTTTTGTTAAATTTGACGCTGTTGGCACAAGTAACAACATACACACAAGTATTCGAACGATTTGCTCAAAAAATTCGCTTACACAAAGTGCAAAATAGTTATCTTGTCCCCAAAGCGCCCCTCGGAATACGCTGTAAACGGAAGAAAACACCAACGCCGGAAGCAAAGCGAGTAAAATCCAAATGCAAGCTTCATCAGTAAACAATCCTTTAAATAAATTTCTGCATAACAACACAATACCACAAATCGCGATGCTTTCTACTAATCCCAAAATTAAAGCTGAGCTGATAAGTTTACCTTGCTTTTTTTTATCCCCGTTAATTCTAAAAGAGGCGCACATCCTTGAAATAATAAAAGGAAGCCCACTGCTTATTATTGTCATTAGCACCATAAACACAGAAAAAGCCACTTGATAAAGTCCTAATGCTTCTGCGCCAAGTGTTCTTGAAAGATAAATTCTAAACAAAAAACCAAATATTCTAATTAAAACAGAAAAACCCGTTATTAACACAACAGTTTTTACAAGAGATTTCATTTTGCCTCCAAATTAAATGTATTAATTTGAAATTAAAATAATACAATAAAGAAGAAAAGAGGTGAAAAATGCAAAAAAATTATTTGCCTTTTTACGTAGTTAAAAAAGGCGACACGTTAAGCTCAATAGCAAAAAAATATGATATAAATCCAACACAAATTTTGGTGGAAAATTACATCACTCCTAGTGGCATAAAAGAAGGCGTCATACTCTCGATCACAAAAAATTCTTAATAAGGCTTTCATTTCAATCAAAAAAACAACACATATTCAATGCGTTGTTTTTTTAATAGCAAAAGTTTTTTAAAAGATTAAAAAATGTAAAATACAAACTAACCAATCAAAATGATACCAGTTATCTCTAAAGTCCCTGCAATGAAATTAATGGGTTCTCCTGTCGTTGGGTCAGGAACGTAAACATATGCTTGAATTACCCCTTTCCCTTGTGAGTATATAACATTTTCCTCAAATCCTTCTTCGCCTTCAATAAAATTAACTTGAATATTATCAGATAAGAGAACTAGGCACACATATTCCCCGAGTTGATAGTCGCTCTCATTTTCTGAATAAAGAGAAAGATAATGGTCAGTACTGCCGTCACTGTTAGTGATGCTATCTTCTTTCACTTGCGCAACATATTCACCATTTAAAGTTTCTCCACCGTTTGGCGTAAAATTGTATGTTACTTTGTAAGTGGCTCCTCCTTGAAGATTAAAATTCCTATCTAGATTTGTTGATATCGTGTCTACATCAACATCATCTCTTGTTTCAATTACAATCGGCTCATCTAACAGATTCGTGGCTGTCAGCTCTCTTATGCTAACAAGCTCAACCTGTTTTGAAATCGATGGTGGGCCTTCTTCATCATATTTCATAATTCCAAACATAATCCATGTTTTGCCAGGATATTCTAAGATATCTCCGCTCATAACATCCATTTTAAGCCCTGGCAGTATATATCCCATTAAGATATTGCCTAAAGAATCAACATAAATAATGTCTCCCGAATCTATCCCAAGAGTAAGCCCTGCTTTACCATTAAATGTTTCAACCGCAGTGGTTTTATATACAATCTTTTTACCATCAACGTAAAGAGTAACAACATATTCTTTTCCCTCGGTTAAATCTATTTCATAAGGCAAATAATCTATTTCCGGCTCAATTAAGACAGGCGCATCGGGAGACGAATTAGGGTCCAAATAAATTGAATCAATTGTAATAGGCTCTTCAACCATATTATGAGGTGCTATTTTAAGTTTTTCTAATTGTTGATAAATCCCTGTAGTCGAACCAAAATCGTGCATATGGAAGAAATTTGAGCCATCTGTTTTAATAGGCACAGGCAAACCTTCCATAATATAATCAATATAAACAAAGTTATCTTCAAAACTCGTTGCATCAAAGCAATAAAGACCAGTGTCATAGGAAAGTTGTTTGTAAGTTTTTTCGTCGGTATTTTCTACGCTTAAAACTAATTCACCATTTTCATATGAGTGAGTGTAATAAGTGCCATCTATATAAAACATGCCATTAAAATATTGGTATGTGGTTTGAGTAGTTGTATCCGTTAAAGTAATTTCGTTTGACCCAGCCCAGTTAATGTCATAAATAACCCCATTAATTGTTATTGATCTAACACTATAATTAATTTGTACGTCTGAGTTTGTACTCCCTAAAGATAAATAAATCCCTTCAAGCTCAGGACTGTCCAAGTCAGTAAATATATATGTTTCACCGTTGAAAGTAAGTTCATTCCCGATTGCGTAAATAGGATCTCCACCATTTACAGGAACAAATTTTGCCTGCCCTACGAAAAAATCATATCCTACATAAAATTCATTATTTTTTATATTCACTTTTGTACTCGAAAATAACAAATCTCCATTTTTATCAAACATTAAGCATCTGTTCATTACGCTTGAAGATATATAACTTAATATTTCACCATTAACATTAATAGTGTTATCTGTAAAAACCTTTCCCTGATTATCAGTTAATCTTAAAGTGTCATCAATTTTACTAGAAATATATTCACTACCATTTATTTTAAAAACCTGCTGACCATACTTTAAAATGACATTATCTACTAGATCTTCAATATTTTGTCCTGTTTCATTAAAACCGATAATCAAACTTGAGCTTGAATTTACATTATAACCATATAAACTTAAATCTATTGTGCAGTTTTTGATTATATTAAATATCGAAACAGAAGGACCTTGATTTTCAATTATCTCAAAAATACCAAGTATGCTACCATATATGGCACCCGTTCCAAAATTTTCTTTCTCAGAATCAAAATCAATAGTGCAATCAACAACGCAGTTGACTACTGAATTCTCTGCTGTTGCAATTCCATAAGCGCCATAAATACCTCCTAATCCAAAGCACTCCGTAATGCCTAGTTGTTGAATTATATCTTTTTCATTTTGCGACAGTTTGTTTGTTATAGTCCCAAAATTTGCACAACTGTCAAAATATACTTGTGCAACAGGCATCCCTTCTCCTGCTACTAACAGGTCAAATCCAAAACCAAGAATTCCACCTGCACTCAATGCACCTGTTATTTTGCCAGTGTTAACACATCCATAAAATTTATTAGCACAAATATTTGGGTAATTCCAACTAAATCCATTGTCGTCCCAACTTTTATAAATTGTATACATCGCATTCATGCCTGCAATTCCGCCAGAAGCAAATATCCCATTTATAGCCCCATAGTTATAACTATCATAAACTTCTGTTCCAGTAATTCTTGCAACAATTCCACCGGAAATAGCGACCGCGTTGCTTAATCTAGTGCTATTGCCGACGTCGCTATAATTATAACAATCTCTTATTGTGCCAAATCCGTAATTCGAAGTTTGAAATGCTGGATATGAAGAATCTGAATAGCTGTGTCCTACTATACCACCTAAAACAACAAAACCAAGACCATCCATTTCAACAGCTCTGTCAAAATAAGAGATATCTCCAAAAACTTCACCAGTAAAAGTACATCTTTCAATATTCGAGAACATAGACGTTCCAACAATTCCTGCCGCACTATAAACGACAGCTCCTATATCTAATCCAAAACCGTTGTCTTCCATTATCACACCACCATTTACACCCACCAACGATGATGATGAACAATTTGTGATATTTGTAAGAACACTTAACCCAGCAACACTGCCGACGGATGCGAATCCTTGTATGCTTGAATCTGCAATTTTTATATTTTTTAAATTCGCCATGAAAAGCAAATCACCACTTCCTGATTGATTTACCCCGCCTGAAACAATTCCAAACAATCCAGCCAAGGCATCATTTTTACCAGAAAAAGTCATAGTAGTAATTCCTGAAATGGTATGCCCGTTACCGTCAAAATTTCCACCAAAAGCATGAGCAATTTTATCACCAGTTAATTTGTCATTATACACACCAATTGGTTGCCAAAGCTTACCAGATAAGTCAATATCATTAGCTAACTTAAAATATTTTCCAACAAAATAAATTCCTTCAAATTTTTCTAAGACTAAATCAGAAACCGATGACAATTGAATTTTCTCGCCATTTTTATTTGTATATTCTCCATAATAAACAAGATAAGAAAGACCAGCCAAATCCGCCGCATCATACAAGATATAAGGATTTTGTTCGCTGTCGCCAACTCCATTACCTGCGTCTGTAAACCAAGAAATATCGTAGTTTGCTAAACTCGTATTAAAATCTTCACCAATCCACCAATTTCGCTCTTCATTTTCTCTAAGCACAGGATAAGGATAGCTCAAATCTTCACTAATCTTCCATGTAAAGTAAATATCCCAATTTAATCCACTAGCCAAAAAGGATTCGTTTCTTACATCGTTTGCGAGTGTCGATGAATAGTTACCGTCACCAAAATCTTTACAATCACCTCCATAATAACTTCTAGTTATTGAAGAAGATTCTTGCCCTCCTATCAGCCCTCCGACCATATTTGTTTCCAAAGTTGTCGAAACATTGCCAAGATTGAAACAATTAGATATAATTGCACTTCCCCCAGCAATTCCTCCAACATTTTCGCCAGAGCCACTTATCGCACCTAAATTATAACAGTTTTTTATCGACGTTTGTAATAATTCTGTGCCCTCCATACTTCCGACTATTCCACCAACGTTATTTGTTCCAGAAACATCGCCAGTGTTAAAGGAGTTTGAAGCCGCACCCATACCAACTATTCCTCCAATAGAAGAAGAAACAACAGACTCACTAGCTCCAAAAATATCGCTTGTATTTATGCTTTTTTCCACACTGCCTACGCCAGCGATACCTCCGACGTAAGATATTCCACTAACTGTTCCATCCTTATTTGTGCAATTAATTATGTTTCCACTTAGACTCGTACCAGCTATACCTCCGATGTTGCCACTACCAGATATGTTACAATTTGATAGATTTATGTTAGACAAGATAGAAGTGAGAGTAGACAGGTTGGTGAGAGGATCATATTCAAAACCATAAACTGCTCCAAAAAATCCCTGCTGACCATAGTTTTCTCCCTCACCATAAGGAGTCGTAAGATTGCTGACTGTGTAACCTCCGCCGTCATAATGCCCTGAAAAATAACGTCCTCTTTCATTCATTTGCCTGTCTATAGCCACCCCTATTGGTTGCCAGATGTGCCCAGTCATATCTATATCTGCTGTCTGTTTAAAGTAAACGTTTGTAAAAATCAAATCCGCACCATAACTATCCGTGATATTATATTCGTCGTACAAATCGGAATCGACATATGGATAGTTATATACTAGATACGATAATCCAGCAAGTTCTTCGGCGGAAGAAATTAAATACGGATCATCTTCCGTTCCGCTACCTTCAAATTCTATATCAACCAAATCTTCAGAAATCCACCAATCAAAGCCATCTTCATTTTTAAATGAAAATGCTAAAGGATTATTTGTCCCAGTACTTGAAGAATTCCAGACATAACCAAAATCCCATTTTAAATTTTCTTTAACCCAAATATAGTCTTTACCGCTCATGCTATTTGCAGTATAACAATTAATTAACATACTCTCAGCGCTAGGTATATCTAGTTCTAAACCTACACTGTATTCACCGTAAAGAGACAAGTATGAACTATTATTTACAGATGTTTGGGTATTACTATTGTAAACTTCTCCTAAGTTATAGGAATTAGAAATTGTACAAGTTACATACAAAGTTGTTTGGGTAGTACCATCACTACCAGTGATTTCTTCTGATCCCAAACTAAAACCTATTAGTCCACCAATACTAGAATTTTCTGCCGATATTTTGCCACTATTATAACAATTGGTCATTACATTTCGTGTCGCACTTGAAGACGTCGTAATGCCACCAATTATTCCCCCAGCACTGAAAACACTTGAAACAATTCCCTCGTTATAACTATTTGAAATATCTATGGTCCCAAAACTAAATTCTGCATAACCTAATATTCCCCCAGCGGACATAAAAAGTGTAGAAGTATATCCCTCATTTTTAACCGTTGCAATTTTACCACTGTTTGAGCAATGACTAATATTAAGCATGGACCAAGATCTATAATTGTCCACATCGGAAAATCCTGACGAGCCCGACGAAAAAGCCCCAACAATTCCACCAACACCTACCCAGCCCAACACTTCACCTAAATTTTCACTATCGTATATCAAAGGGCTATCTAAAACATACAAATTACTTGTATCATTAGTATAATCACTATAAAAAACGTAACTTTGTACCTGACCAACAACACCACCGACTGCACTAGCTCCAACACCTCCAACCGTTCCGTAATTGATTGATTTTTCGACTGTAGTGAGCATTGTGCTTCTAAAATTCTCAAAATTTTCATCAACTGATCTTCCTTTGTCGTAGTTTAATCGGCCCACAATTCCACCAATTGATTGACAATCTTCGCTAAATGCAGGTGAAATTGTCCCATAATTTTCGCAACCTAAAATTTGTGCATTGTTAACAACTCCAGCAATTCCACCTACTGATTTCCTACCTCTTACCTCTCCACTAAAAGTACAATTTATTATCTTTGCTTTTTGAGTAGCCCCACCAACTATTCCACCTACGTAATCATAGCCTCCAATGTTAGAATTTACCACATTTACATCACCGATAGTTGAATAAGCCACAACGCCAAAAACACCTTGATAAGAATATGAGTCTGTCGTTCCACCCGCAGGAGTTTTAACACCTGAAATATTATAACCTTTTCCATCATAATTACCTGAAAAAACATTGCCCACTTGAGTGCCTAATCTGTCATAGGCAATTCCTATCGGTTGCCATAAGTGTGCCGACAAATCAAAGCTTGCAGTTTGCTCAAAATTCATGTTTTTAAAGAAAAGATAATATGTTGTGCCTCCAATAACTCCTTCCTCAATATCTTCTTCTCTTACTACATTTGTCGAAGATCCATAAGTACTGCTGTAAACTAAATAGGACAAGCCTGCAAGATCAGCCGCAGAATTAATTTTAAACGGATTTTGCTTGGTCCCTGGCTCAAAAGTATTTCCATCAACAACAATAGATTCCGCATTAGTATACCAAGAAATTGAATAATTGCCTTCTTCGATCCATAATTTAGAACCAAAGCTTGGATAACCGTCATTGTCATTTTCATCTATTGTCCAAATCAAATCAAAATTCCATGGGTAAGTCGAATTCCAATTTGATGGAGTCGTATACCACGAAGGGGTTTTTGCAAGGCTTACAATATCACTTAAATGTGTACCATAACTTCCCAGCGTTTCTGTTACGCCACCACCATAATAACAATTAGTTACTGTTCCCGAACTAGCTCCCGCAACTCCGCCGACATAGTTGCCAGAACCTGTAACAGCACCTGTGTTATAGCAGTTGGTTATGGTTATAGTGGTGCCAGAAGAAGAAACAAGAGCATATCCCACAACTCCACCAACATATTCGCCAGAACCACTAACAGAGCCTGTGTTATAGCAGTTGGTTATGGTGATTGTGAAAGAAGAAGAATAAACATTAGCATATCCCACAACTCCGCCGACAGATGAAGAACCACTAACAGAGCCTGTGTTATAGCAGTTGGTTATGGTTGTATTCAAATCAGCTTGTCCCACAACTCCGCCGACTCGTGATGAACCTGTAACAGCACCTGTATTATAGCAGTTGGTTATTGCCATAGTGCCAGAAGAAGAAGCATATCCCACAACTCCGCCGACACTGTCGCCAGAACTCTCAACAGAGCCTGTGTTATAGCAGTTGGTTATTGCCATAGTGCCAGAAGGAGCAGAAGCAAATCCCACAACTCCACCGACATAAGAGTAGCTCGTTGCAGTGCTTGTAACATCACCTATGTTATAGCAGTTGGTTATGGTTGTATTAGAACCAGCAGATCCCACAACTCCACCGACACTGCCGCCAGAACAACTAACAGATCCTGTGTTATAGCAGTTGGTTATGGTTATATTTGAATCCGCACGCCCGACAACCCCACCGACATCTGATCCGTTCGTTGCAGTGCTCGTAACATCACCTATGTTATAGCAGTTGGTTATGGTTGTGCCAGAAGCATCTCCCACAACTCCACCAACATAGTCGCCAGAACTCTCAACAGAGCCTGTGTTGTAGCAGTTGGTTATGGTTGCATTACCAGCATATCCCACAACTCCGCCAACTCTGTCGCCAGAGCCACTAACATCGCCTGTGTTATAGCAGTTGGTTATGGTTATAGTGGTGCCAGAAGAAGCATAAGCATATCCAACAACTCCGCCGACATTATTATAGCCTTGAATAAATGAATTGATGACCCCTATATTTTTTATTGTTATAGGATAACTTGAACTTAAAGAACAAACATATCCAAACAATCCTTGAGAGGAATATGCATTAGTTGTCCCAGCTGGTGTAAAAATGCCTGAGACTGTGTGATTGCCACCATCATAATTGCCTGAAAAATAGTTAGATCTACTTGTCTCTTCACGAGTATCGCTAATTCCTATCGGTTGCCAATAATAAGTTGAAAGATCAATGTTCGCAGTTTGTTTAAAATACTTGCCTTGGAAGGTGTAAGCCCCTGAATAATCTGTGCCAGAAACAAGAGGATTACCTGCTTGACCTTTTGTGTAAACCAGCCATGAAAGACCTGCAAGGTCTTCGGCAGAGTCGATTATGTAAGGGTTGGATTCCGAGCCGTCGCCGTAAGTTTCTTTATCAGAACTTGTAAACCATTCGATTGAATAGCGACCTTCGGTTATCCACCAGCCGTCAGTATTGGTTGGGCCAGTTGGAGTCGTGTCGTCAACGGCGATTGTTTGCTCGCTAGTAGATTTTGACATTGGGTCCCAAATGACTACAACGCCTAAAAAAAGCGCAAAGCATAAAAAATAACACAAAAACACTGTGATAAGCTGTGCTTTTGTAAAACCTATGCTTTCAATAAATTTTTTGAATTT
>CALVOH010000008.1 GCA_944350225.1 uncultured Clostridia bacterium
AAGTTTTTACTTTTGCTCTCAAAGGTGGGGGTCGGTGGCTACACCCTTAAATTATCATTTAAGGGAACCCATCGAGTCCACTCATCTCTACCAAAGAGAAGTGTTAAAAAACGCTTCTTTTTTTTGTTCAGTTTCCCACACCTTATTGCTCGCCTATCGGCAAGTGCAAAGTTTAAAAACTTTGCTCAGGGTGGCACCACCCTTAATTCGTGTCCCCTGCAAACCATTCATCCCCACCAAAATATATTTAAGAATGTAAACATGAAAATTATAATTAAAGAAAGACACAAAATCAATAAAGAAAAATCATTCACTTAACAAACTTACAATTCCTTTAATAGTGTTTAAAAGATAAATGTTGAAGATATTATTGATTAATTAGAAAAAGATAACACCTTAATAGAAAAATGAAACTTCGATACAAATTTATTTTTAAATTATTGCAAAAATAATTGTTTTTAAAAAACAAATACTGAGCATTCTTTTTTCTAGTTTGACAGCTTTTATTCTGTTATACTACATGAAATTACTTCATTTTTTTATACAAAAATTTCTTCTAATTTATTTCAACACAGAAAAATTAACCATTTAAGTTCTTTTTATTAAAACTAAATTCAGTATTGACATCTGCCTTTATATGTGATACAATATCCCAAACAGAAGGAGACGATACATAAATGAAAAATATTAGAAAAAAAATTTTAAAATCTTTAACGATTGTTACTATCGCACTATCTTTGGCAACACTGACCGGCTGTGGCAATAGAAACGTTTTCGATGAATATGGAGACAGTGTTAATACATTTAGATACGTTACAATTGAAGAGAATGGCCAAAGTGTGTTGCACCGAATAAAAACCTGGGCAGATTCTGAATCAGAGTCTGCTACATTTAGGACAGAATGTTGCAATAATTATATTTGGACATCTGCAAACAATGCGGTTTTTTATCAAAATAAACCAGAAGAGTACGCCTACAGCCGTGAATGTTGTGCTGAAAGGTAAGAACCGCATTATGCAAATTAAGAGCAAATTTTGCTCTTATTTTTTATCTCGCAAATCGCTATATTCCTTCAAATTACGCAAGCTTTGCTTATAAACAAAACTTTATAGCGATTTATCATTTAAAATACAACACATAAAAATATTAATTCATAAATATTTAGATAACTACCATTTAACTGTTGTAGATATCCTTAAAATTGGTCGCAAATGTTTTCTGATTAAAAAACATTAAAAAATATGCCGACGGCAAAGACATTTTGGATATCGATTAATTTTATCCTAAACTGCCTAAAGCTGATATTTTGCAACAATTTGGATTAGTAGACTTATAACAACCCTATCAAACACTAGCCAAATTTTGACATTTCTTTTTCTGTGGACAATATTGAAATTTATCTATAATTAAAATCACAAACTATATATTGCCCGTCACTACCATCTCTAAAGATTATATTATCTCTTAAAATCCAAATGTAGTAACCCGCAGCCAATTTTGGCAACCTTCTTTCTAGGTTATAATATTCTGGACAATCCACTTGTGTTTTAAGCTTTTCTAATCCACTTATTTTGTTTTTAAAGATCAAAAACGTGCCTATTGTTATAGATATTGACATTAATTAGTATTTATAGTACACTGTTTAATGAATTATAAATATTTAGTGCTCTAAATTAAAAAATCTTTTATTGGGGTGTAAAATGAACGATTACAATATATTTAATAATATAGAATCAAACAGTATGGATTTTGAAAGTTTTGTTAATTTTTTTTTGAACAACGGTTTTGTTTTAGAGAAAGCTTTGCGTACTCCAAAACCTTCCGTATCAAATCAATATGTTTCAAATCAAGACAAACAAGAATTTCAAAATGGGCTCCATGAGCAAATTGAAGTGTTTAAAGAAATAGCAAGAAAAAACGGCTTAAAGGAACACGGATGTATTATAACCGAGAATGGTTTTTACTTTCTTCCTAGATATCTACAAGGAAAACACAAAAAATTAAAAGACTCTGACTTTGTTCGTATATATGTTGGGTTACACCCTAGTCGCATGTTTGAATTTTTTTCGATGCTAGACGATTTGTTATCTCCTGAAAATTTCGGTTATTATTATAAATTCTACTCAATAGATGATTCAACGGCGGACAGAGCAGTCATTTACTTGGAGAACGATGGCTTATTTAAAACATTAGAAGCAATCGAAAAAATAAAAGAATCAAAGCCTTATCTTTTTCAAGGTGCTGTAGACAAATATTTTACCACAAAGGTCTGTAAAGGAATTGGTGTATCTGGCGATTTAGGCCTCACATTCACAGAAACTTTTGCTACAATGTTGTTTGAATTTTTTAGAATAATAATGCAGAATTATACCTTTGATAAAAACAAACAAACCGATGATATTATAGATAAAATAACTCTTATGCATATAGAAAATTTACGTAAAGATTCTATTCAGTTGTGTCGTGGTGTTGATAAAAATTTTTTATTTAATAATATTGATAATTTATTAAAACAGGTAAGAGAAGTAATTTATATAAATTTTGATAAAATAAAAAATGGGGGAAGCTACCACCCTATTTTAAATAGAGGTTTTACACTTCAAAAAGAAAAAAATGTTGTAATTTATGGCTTAAATATGGTAAATGCTTTTATTAAAACATTACCTAAACAGCAACAATATGAAATAATAAATAAATTAACTGATTATAGCCTGTTTGTAAAACTAATGCCACAAATTATTAAAAATCTTAATCGTCCATATTTAAAAGAATTGTCAATAAACAATGTTTGTTACACAAAAACTCAAATTGAAACATTAAAACAATGCTTCAAAAGTTATATTGAAGAAAAAGAACTAGCATCCAAAAAATATTTGAACCCTTTAAAATTTCAAAAAAGTTAATTTTATTTTATAAATTATACTTTAAACTATATATTGAGTAATACTCCAAAATATACAAGATCATACCAAAAAAGAAGTGTTTATAACACTTCTTTTTTATACAAATTTTGCAAAACCTCATTGCTTAATGTCAAGGTCTTATTTTTAAGGATTTGAATATATATGTGTCTTTTTATTAACAAATGTTTTAATTTTTTATTATCCTTCCTATTTAATTCTATTTATTATTAAATCTTCGACAAGCAATTTTTTATTACTGAAAACATTTTCGTAAATAACTTCCGCCAAGTCCTTTGCCGGCATAAACGTTGCCTGCTTTTCTTTTGAGACATAATCTCTGCTATTTTTGTAAAAATTCGTATTTATCCCACCCGGATACACACCATATATTTGTATTTTTGTTCCATTGTAGTAGGCTTTTAAACTTTCTGTATAACCACGCTCTGCCCATTTTGTTGCACAATAGACACTCTCTTGTTTGTTCCCACGAAGTGCAGCCGATGACATAATGTTGTTGTATTTTAAAGCAGGCGAAATCTTTGCAAAAACAAAGGAATTCCTTGAACTTGAAAACCCGTGCACAGCAATCACTATTGTTTTAAGTTTGTTATCTTCATGTTTTGAAAAGTTTTTTATAACCCAAGCACTATCGAGCAAACTTTTATCGCTATCTTTTTTATTTCATTTTTCATAGTAATCCCCAAAAATTTTATTTAATTATCTCATAAAAAGTTTTGTTTGCAATATTTTTTCAAAACCTCACAAACCCAATCTTTATATTCTTTTTCATGATTACAAAAATCAGCAGAGTAGAAAAGTTTAACAAACTCATCATAATTCAAATATTTTACTTCTGCAACTTCTTCTTTTTGCAATTTCATATCTGTTACTTTTGCTTTTGTTTTTAATAAATATATTTCTGCAAATTCCCATCCTTTTTGATTAAGCCATTCTTTTAAAAAAATAAAATCACTCTCTTTGCACTTTAATCCAAGTTCTTCTTCAGTTTCTCTCACACAAGCTTGCAATAAAGTTTCACCAGCATCTACATGCCCAGCACTTGGCATATCATATTTATTTGGAGATTTCTTTTTTGTTGCAGCACGCTTTTGCACAAGAATTTGACCTTTATCATTTACTATCCATATCCAAACAGGCTTGTGATAAACTCCTGGATTGTCACTATGGCAAAAACTTTTTGGTTTTACTCCAACATGATTTCCATTTATGTCATATACATCGAAAACTTCTTCTTTTTCTATCATAAAAACTCCTTAAATTATATCTCTTAATACTTCTGTAACATATTTCATCTCTTTCTCGCTTGAAAGAATGGATATAAGAAGATTTTTATTAAAATTTATAATTACATACTGACCATTTGTTCCGTCTTTAAAAATATATCCATCACGAGATATGTTCATTATGTATCCAACACCAATTTTTGGCAAAACTCTTTCTGGTTTAACTGCATAAGGAGTATCAATTTGAGCTGAACACATTTCTTCAATATATTTTTGAGATATGATTTGTTTACCATTAAAGTTTCCTTTATGAAGAATTAGTTCGCCAATTTTAAATAAATCTTTGTGAGAGATATATAATCCAGTTCCTCCAGGGCAATATTTATCATAATTTTTCCATATAAATTTTTTAATGCCAAGCGGATTAAAAATTTCTTTTTTTATAAAATCAGCAATATTTATTCCGAAAGCTTCTTGAAAAAAGACAGAAAGTAAAAATATTTCTGCGTTGTTATAAACATATTTTTTGTTTGGGTCATTTGGTAAATCATAGTTTAAAACATAATCAATAAAAGTCTTTTCATCTAACCCTTTGATAAATTTTTCACTAAACATTTGGATAACATAACCAGCAGAGTAAGTTAAAAGTGTTTTGATTTTCCATTTCTTTATTTTTTCAACATTCTCGGGTTTTATTTCTGTGAGATTTTTAAAAATAGGATAGACATCTGTTTCTGTTGTAATTGGTTTACCATTAACCAACATTTTCCTATCGATAGCAATTCCATAGGCAAGAGCGATCATGACTTTGCTAATGCTTCTCATTTCATGTAAATCATCAGGCTTATAAAAATAAGAAGATAACTTGCCATTATCATCAATCATAATACTATCAACTTTAACATTCTCACCAGTTGATGTAAAAATCTTTTCCTTTTGTCGTTTAATTTTTTCTAATAGTTTCATAATATGATTATAACATAAAAAGTGCAGAATTGAATACTAATTTATAAAAAGTTTAAAAAGTATTAGACAGTTTTAGGCAGTAAAAAACATACAATATACAAAAATATTAGATATTTGCAACAAATTGCAACAGTAATTTTATGACGAACTATTGCAATTATTTTTAAATAATAAAAAAATGCTTTAATTTAAAGCAATTTAATGTATAGGGTTTCCACCTAAATAGGTAGTATCCTTTACCTGATAAGGTGGGGGTCGGTGGCTACACCCTTAAATTATCATTTAAGGGAACCCATCGAGTCCACTCATCTCTACCAGATATCACTCAATTTCGAGTGATTTTTTTAATCTCTCACCCACCTTATACTTGCCTATCGGCAAGTGCAAAGTTTAAAAACTTTGCTCAGGGTGGCACCACCCTTATCGCCACTTCGCAGAGCAGTTAAAACTGCTTGCTCTCAGAGGTAGAGATGCTTTAGACCAAGCAACAAAAAACTTTGATAGGCCTTCATTTGCTTTGTGCATTCCCATATTTATCTACAATCAAAGGGCATTATTATAAGGGCGACAAATATCTAAGAGAAAGCAATTCATATACTGATGATAACGGTGATGAAATTGAGATAAATTGAGTTGTTTACGAGAGACAATGGTTAAGTCGACTTCGTTGAACAAACAAAAGAAAACGGACGTGAAATTGGTCATCATACTGAACATCCTGATGGAACTGTTCACGACTATGGAATTTATGAAAAAAATGATAGATAAACCTGACGATATAAATTATAATGCTAACATAATACTACAAAATTTTATTATCAAGGGGTGCTAATATGACTCACCAATTAGATCACTATGCTTTTAAGAAAAAGCAAATAAAATTTAACTCTGACATTATTATTATTTTAGAAAATTTGGAACATAGCGAAAATATTGGTTCGGCTTTTCGCCTTGCAGATGCTTTTAATGTAAATAATATTTTAATAGTAACAAAAAGTGAAATCGATTTAAAAAAGATTTCAAAAACCTCTAGAAATTGTGAGCAAACTAAGCCCTACAATGTTTTGTCAAGCATTGAACAAGCAATTAAAATAGTTGAAGACGAAGGCTACGTTCCAGTTTGCTTAGAGATTTGTGATGATAGTTTTTCACTCAGCAACAAAAACTTTGCAGATTTTGGGAAAGTTGCAATAATAGTGGGAAACGAGCGGAATGGAGTTTCAGAAAAAGCTTTGGAACTATCAAAATTACACACACATATTGACATGTTTGGGAACAACTCTTCCATGAACGTAGCCAATGCTCTCGCCATCGCCCTATATAAAATTTCTCAAGATCAATTTTTAAAAAAAAATATTATTAAAGATTTAGAAATAAGCAACGGTTAAAATATATATAACAACAATGTGGCAAAATCATTATTATAGTTTTAACTAAGCAATATTGTTTAAAATACAAAGTTTTTAAGCTTTGCTAAGAGTGGTACCACCCTTAACGCCACTTCGCAGAGTGGTTAAAACTGCTTGCTCTCATTTTTTTATTTAAAAAATCGCTATAATCCTTTATTTATAAGGGATATAGCGATTTTGAATTTAAAACTCAAAACATAAAAATACAAATTTATGAACATTAAAAAAACTGTCATTTTACTGTTGCAAATATACCTAAAATTTGTTGCAAATGTTTTTTGACATAAATTTGAGCAAAAAATAAGGTGGCAAAATGCCACCTTGCGTTCCTAATGCCCGAAAGCAATCTAATTTTTCTTTCGGTCTAAATCTTTATAAAACTATCTAAAACTGATATATTTGCAACAATTTGCAACTCTAAATCATAATTCTAAACTCGGAACATTTTGCTTATCTGCAAAATCAAATGGGTTAATACTTTTTATTGCATGCCTAACATCTGCTATTTGAGCAACATTTTTTCTTTCAATTGTCTGTGAAAGCTTAGCCCCAGTTCCTATTTTTGTTATGTTAACTACGTTATAACCAAGCAAATCATTAAAATACGTTTCAATATCTTTAATATAACCAAGAATATTTTCTATCGCATAATTTTTTATCGATATTTCCGTTAATTTTTCTTCTGACTTTGAACTTAAATCGGAACAGTTCCTAAATTTCCTTTGCACTTCTTTAGCTTCTTTGTCAGTCATATCTATTATATCGCCATTTATGTATTCCGCAAAATTTAAAAAACATTCATCAGGGCGTGTATCTAATAACATCTCTGCGAATTGTTTAATACTAAATTCCGAAACTCTCCTTAACCGTTTTGTTACTGTTGTATGTTCCAAAATTTTTACATCTTCACTTGATAAATTACATCTTTTGCATACTTCTTCCCAAGATATTTCTTTCGCCCCTTCAAAATCACCGGTATATATGTAGCCTGCTTTACTATTATTATTTATCCTAATTGGGTACGGTCTAAAAACGCAATATTTTCTTACGTGCGAGCTTAAATCAGTGGCATGAATATCTTTTAATGCTTGCGCAGGAGAACAATCTCTTGAAGTTGTATTTGGATAATTTGCACTATTATTTAAGCCCAGAGCATCGCCCTGTGAAAGCTCAACAAGAATGTTTTCACTTCCATCAAAGGGTGATAAAGCATTGTAAATCATAGGGAAAAATGTTTTGGAGTTTACAATTTTAATAAACCCATCTTTTTCTAATTTTAAAAATCTCTCATCATTACAAACTAATGAATTTTTTCGCATAATTTTATCAACAAGTGCAGCACCTGCCCCGCTAAAAGTGCTTCCCGATTTAATTGAATCAATCTCCTCTTGTTTATGCTTATCTAAAATGACAGCAGCTGTGTCGGCTATATAAATTTTCCTCCCATCAAGCAAATACTTATAAGTTTCTATCTCATAAACTAATCTATCATAATCTATTACGGCGCTCTCTCCAATTACAAGATAAGGTATATGTTTATTTACAAAACCAATAGGAATATGTTTTGTTATTATTTTTCTTCCATCATCAAAAACAAAACTGTGCCCTGCATTTGGTGCATTATTATTCACACAAACTTGAATATTTAATTTCGGGTTTAATGCTAATTCGCCACAAAACTTACCCTTTCCACAAGAGCCCCACATTCCATCATAAACTATATGAATAATACCATTATACTTTTCTTTCATGTCGTTATTATATAATACATTTATGAATATGTCAATATGTATATTAAATTTAATATTAATATTTTAATTCGTAAATTGTTTTTTTTTATACTTTTTTTACTTTCAAATTGCTCAAAATATAAATCGAACATACCCTCTTAAGTAATTATTTAATAAATCATGTATTGACAAAAAAAATATGACATGTTACAATATAAAGCAAGCTAATAAGATTTCATATACACTGTCTAGTAATATCTTATTAAAAAAAATTTAACAATTGGAGTGGTGAAATATGAAAATAGAAAAAGAATATATTAAATTAATTAACAATTCAATCTACGATTATACGAACCAATTTGTTGGCGAAGAAAACAGATCGTTCTTTCAAAAGCCATTAAAAGAATTTTGCAAAAGGCAAGTTGGAAAATTTGACTCGCCAGATCAAGATAAACATGGATGTTGTTTAAATTTTTCTTTATACCTATTATCAAAATTTAACGGAATTTTTATGACATGTAAAGATCAGCCTACATATGTAGGTGGAAAGCCCACAATTCACTGCTCATTTGTGTATGAAGAAAATGGAGAATTGTTTGTGGCAGATCCTGCTGTTGACAAAACAAAAGGAACCATTACAGACTACTGCCATATACCATTATCATCATATAATTTCCCAATGGAAAATCAGCAATACACAATGTATTTGGGTATTACTAGAGATTCTGAATCATCATTTTTAGCAGAACTTTCAAAAGGTGAAAGAAAAATTTTCAAATCTTTTGAAAGCATAACAGATGAAGATATTAATGATATTAAAAATTACATTTTATCTCAAATTCAACCAGGAAGTTCATCTGCAGAAATTAAGAGGTAAAATGTTGTCAAAAATAAATAGCTATAGTAAATTTAGCTATTTATTTTTTTATTAATAAAATTTCTACGCCTATTTTAAAAAAATAATTAAAACAATTTTGCTATCTTTTAAAATAGTTATAATTTGAAAGATTTATTTCGCCAAAACATGTTAACATGCTTTCTCCTGTTAGCACTGCATTTTTGTATTCATCTATTTTAACATTCAATGTTCCACCAGGGAAACAAATATCATAGTCGCTTGTTAAATCATTGTTGACATAATTTATCACCCGCACTATAGCAGTGGCGCCAGTTCCACAAGCTAGCGTTTCGCCACTCCCTCTTTCAAACACTCGCGCTTTAATCATTTTGTTTTCTTCTTTAACAAACTCAACATTGACGTTATTGTTATGTTTGTGTTGCAACTCATCAACAATATGAGAAAACTTCTCTTGCACTAATTCATTCGCAAAACAAACTGCATGAATGTTTCCAACATTTATTAAATAATATTCCATACGTCCGTTTAAACAATCAAAATACGCATCAAATTTTTGCGGATTCAAAATATTCCCCATCGAAACAGATGATATAGCCTTTATGCCATCATTTGATAAAATTTTTACTTTTTTGACTCCTGACAATGTTTCAACATCTATCACTTTTGCGTTCGGCATATAAGTTTGTTGATAATATTGTGCCACGCATCTAACACCATTCCCACACATCCTCGCTCTACTGCCATCAGCATTGTATATATCCATAAAACAATCGGCTTTATTGCTGTTTTTTATCAATATAATTCCGTCAGCTCCAATACCTGAGCTTCTGTCACTTACCAATGGGGATAATCGTTCGGGGTTAAAATCAAATTTGTTTTCTATACAATCAAAAAAAACATAGTCATTCCCTGCGCCTTGCATTTTAATATACTTCATATTTACCTCATATTTTTTTATGCAAGAAAATTAAAAAAATTGACTATGTTTAAATTTATTCTTTATTCATCATTCGTTCGAAAGCTGAAAACAAAGCTTTTTCTTCTTCGCTCTGTTCCTCCCTTTGGCATATCTTATAACTTACTCCTATTTGCTCGTGTTCTTGCGTTTTGTTATCCCCTTCTCTCTGTTCATTTGCAATTTGCATTATATGATTAACGTTAACCGAAGAATATTTTTCTTTATTTAGCCTAGAATGATGGCATTCCATTTTAAAAGCGTTTTCTTCATAGTGCCTTAATAATTTCAATACTCTTTTTAGTCTGTTTTCAATTTGACCTCTTACATCTTCATCATTACAATTTTCAACATCTTTTATAAAAAATTTCTGCCTAAGCTTGTGCTTTTCATTTCTTAAAATAAAACTCTTTAGTTTTTCATCATATGGTAATTTTTTCTCTTTTAATAACTCTTGTAGCGTTATGCGTCCATAATAATATTCGTTAATACAATTGCCTAAATAAGTTTTACTTTTAGAAACATTTCCTAATAAATCACGATAAAAAATGCTCAATTTGTTTTGTACTCTTACAAAACCTTCGTTATAAAATGAAACATAATCATAACAATCTTGGCTCAAGTTTCCATCAACGTCAACAAAATAAAATTTGCCTGTTTGATATAATTTTACAATTCCATAACCTTCACAATAACTAAACGCACAAAAATATCCACTTCGGCTCAAATCACCAAATATATCCCTGTAAAAATAATCACCATCTTTGTTTATTTGGACTGGAGCAAACCCTTCCGAATAGCGAGACGCATCGTTAAATTCATCAGACATTACGCCATTTAAATCAATAAAACGATATTTGTCATTAACTTTTACTAATTTTGGGAAATGCGCCATTTTTACCCTCCTCTTTTAGTTATTATAAAATAAATTAACTTATCTGTCAATAAATATGGTTTATGCTTACATGTTAAATTAATAAAAAAATTCATATTGTTTTTATTGGAATATTTAATAATTTTTGATATAATAAAACAAGAGGTAAAAAATGGTTTATATAATTTTTTCGGTTTATATCTTTTTGTTTATTGTCTCAACGGTTTTATATTTGCCAAAACTTTTTCAAATTTTTTCCTCAAATAAAAAAACAAAAAAATTAATTGCAAAAAACAAAAGAAAAATTGGTGTTGTTATACCCGCAAGAAATGAAAGCAAAATTATTGGTGATTTGTTTAAATCGATACAAAAACAGACATATGATAAAAACTTTTTTGACGTTTTTGTTTTAGTAAAAGATCACGACGATCCAACCATTTCTATGGCGGAAAATATTGGAGCAAGCACTTTTGTCTGCCCAACACAAAAATGCAA
Source organism: uncultured Clostridia bacterium (assembly GCA_944350225.1). Lineage (GTDB taxonomy): Bacteria > Bacillota > Clostridia > Christensenellales > UBA1242 > Caccovivens. The sequence continues at coordinate 11,436 of CALVOH010000008.1, forward strand.
AGGTGATGTTTTACATGACTTTTTTGACAAAATGCTAAAAGAAAACATTAAAGATTTTGATGCTTTCGTAATTATAGATGCTGACGCTGTTTTGACTGAAAATTACATAGAAGAACTAAACAATGCACTTGAGCATGACTGCGATATAGTTCAAACACGAAAACTAATTAAAAATTTTTTAGGAGACAAAAGTTCTCGCTCTTTTATAAGCAATTCATCTGCTTTAATTTATCCTATTATAGACGATTTAAGCAACGCGTTCAAAAGTAGTAAAAATCTTCCATTAAACCTATGCGGACAAGGCTTAATGATTAAGCGCGAAGTCATAGAAAAAAAGAACGGCTGGCATTATAAAAGTTTAACAGAAGATTATGAGCTTAAAATGGATAGCCTGTTGCACGGCTTTAAAGCAATTTATTATCCCTATGCCGTAATATACACAGAAGAAGTTTTAACTTACAAAGAAAATCAAAAGCGCAAATTACGATGGCTTGTCGGCAGGGCTCAATGCGACAACCTATATGGAGAACAAATTAAAAATAAACTTAAAAAAGAAAAAACCTCGATACTTTTAAAATTTGATTTATATTATTACAGTATTGCAATTTTTTTGTTTTTAATTTCTTCGGCTGTTATATTTATTTTTGGAATTTTACTAACTTCTTATTACATAGTAATAGGAAATTTACAATGGATTGCTTCTTTATTTTTATTAACATTGTTACCATTTACTATGCCTTACTTTTTGTTATGGTGTTTTTCTCTTATTGCGATGATCAACTATCGAGATGCCTTTTCTAGTATTACATTGCAAGAAAAAATTACAACACTATTCTATTCACCCATAAATCTTTTTGACTTCGCATTTTTGTATATTAAAGCAAACATAAAAGCAAAGAAAGGCTTGGAATGGTCAGCAACTAAACGTGTAAGTTATAAAGAGAAAAATTTATAAATCATTAAAAAAATAGGCAAACTTATGTTTGCCTATTTTTTTAATCTTTTTTGTAACCCTCGTCACCACTAGGTTTCATTCTGTCTATCTCGTTTGACAGTTCCTCATATCTTTGTTGTTTTGCAGCTATCTCTTCCTTTAATTGCTGTAATTTGTCTTTCAAATCTGGGATTATGGTTTCTTCTAAATTCTGCTTTTTCTTGTCTACTCTTTTATAGAAAGGGTGCTCTTTATCCGATCTGTTTTTACTTATTTCTCTTGATTTTTTCCCTAACTCGGTATTCTTTGAATTTAGTTCGCTTTTTACTTCATTAATTTCTTGATCAAGATCATATATTTGTTGTTGAAGTTCAGCTTTTTGTTGTTCTTTTCTAGCTCTCTCTCTTTGTATTTTGCTGTTTTCATATTCTCGAATGATATTATCCATATTTTTAACTGATTTAGCTAGTCCGTTCTTTAAAACTGATAGCAAACTATACTTCTGAATAGCTTCATTTCTCAAACTTTTAGCTACATCATAGTCGTCTTTAAACTTCACAGAATATAGATATGAGCGAATATCACCGTCTTTTACATTGCTTAAAGTTTTACCTTGTTCTCCATCCTCAATTACTTTATATTTTTGTCCAGAAATCTTTTCTAAAACATCTAAAGCTTTCCTTGCTTCTTCTGCTGTTTTATTGAATTCTTCAACAGCATTTTGGAGTTCACTTGTCACAGTATTTTTCAATGATAAATCTACTTCTTTCCTACATTCAAACATTTTATTTTCAATAGAGGCTAATATATCAAATATATCATTGCGGTAATATTTTAAAATTTCAACACATTCTTCTCTTTTAGAATCAACACACATTGGATCTTTAAAACATTTGTTTAAATTATTCATAAATTTCTGTATAACTAATTCAGCGTTGTTAAATTTAATTTTAGTTTCATCATCGTTAAGTTCTTTATCGTAATCATAAAACCTAACAAAATCAAGTAAATTTTCACACAAATGGCTAATTTTTTTACTAAGAGAATTAGATCCCTCATTTACATCATTATATTCTTCGCTAGGGAATTCTCCTAAATCTATTTGCCTAATAACTTTATTAACATTATCAACAGCGCCATCATATTCAATAACAACAGGTTCTGTTTTTGGTTTTGTGTCATTTACATCTTTAACAAGTTCTGGGCTTAATTTGAGAACATCAATTAAAAATTTACGATTAATTACAAATTCTTCAACTTCAATTTTATCTTTTTTAAGCCTTGCGTTTCCTTTTGATTTTTTCTTTTCTTTTGCTTCAGTTTTATGCTCCTTATATGCTGCTACATTTAACATTTCTTCTATCTTTGATTTAAAATTCTCAAAGGTTTTTGAAGTTTTAGCAATTTCTTGAACCTTTCCAAGCAAAATGTCAGGATCTTGCATAAAAAAGCTAAAATTGTGTTGCAAAACTTTTTGTATATCTTTGCTAGAAACTATATTATTGAACAACTTAACATTTTCTATCAATGATTCACTATACTTAGTTTTAACCCTACTGTATTTTTCACGTTTTGAAGATGTTGATAAAAGTGGCCTACCAGAAAATATATCGGTTATATTATCCTTGGTTAACATTTCATCCATATTAATGCCTTTTAATTCCAAAAACTTTTTCATGGATGTCAATGTCCAAATATTGTTGTTATTTAAATCAACTGCATCTGTATCTTCACCATAAGCTCGGCACAAACAGGTCATAATATTATTCAATGAATCATAAATTGTTCCCGTAGTCATTCTATAAAACATTGTAACGGAATTTTTAAGTATATATTCATTCGTTTCTTTATTGATGCCTTGTATTTTTAATTCTGGAAATACATTAGATAAAACAAATTCTTTTGCCCTAGACAAAGTTCCAATACGTCGTTGAGAATTTTCATTTGAGATAACCCCATCTGTTGCCAATTTCATCTTATTGCCACATAATAAACTTGAAAGCACTCTTATGTTTTTAGGATTTGATTCGATGACCGAACCAGCACGCAACAAAACTGTCTTCGCTGAATAATTTTTTAAACTTTCATCATTGTATTTTCTCGCAATAGCGCTTATATGATCTTCAAGTGCTTTAGAGACTGCATCCCACTTTTCAGCCGTTCCCGACACAACTATTGATTTTGTGTCTATCAACAATTGTTTTATTTCTTCAGCCGAAAATCTTACTCTCTCATCTTTAACAAGTGTAAGCTGTTTAAGAAAATTTTCAAACGAATCAGCAATATTGTTATTCGGGTTAACAAGTTCAGCTTTTATCCTTTGATTATTTTTAAACAAACCTTTTAAAAATGTTCCTGTAAATTCTTGAAGATCGGATACATAATCATCAGTATATTTTTGCACCGTGTGAAATAAAAGAGCCATAGTTTTATAAATTTCAACACATTTTTCGACATATCCTTTCATTTCCAAAGAAGATTTTATAGCATGATTTTTATAAATTTCTTTAGACTGATTCCAAAAATCTGACATAATTTCTGTAAGGCCATGATACTCCAACCCGTTAAATCTAGAATACTCTTTAAATTTTCTTTCAGCCCCTTCAATTGCTTTAAATATCCTAAAATCCACACTATCCAAAATAGACTTAATATACTTTTCAAAATTTTCTCCTTTTGAAAAATCTACAAATACAAATTTATTTTTCTCTTCGTTTTCCTTTAATCTCATAAGAGCTTTCGCTCCATAAAGAATGTTGAAAATTTCCTCCTTGTCCAAACCACTATCTATAAATTTTTTGTATAACAAATCAACGGTATCTTCATATTTACTAAAATCAAATTCAACAGAAGACTCACTGCCCCTTTTTATTTTAATTTGTTTTTTTAATAAATCATAAAATTCACTTTTAGTAATAATCTCTGAAGCCATCTTTCTTCCCCTCCTTAACTGATTTAGTCTAACACGTAATACAAATTTTGTCAATAGTAAATTTAATCAACATTGGCAAGAAATTTATTAAAATTTATAAAAACATTTGACAAAATTAATATCATAGTTTATAATAGCAATACTTGCGAGTGTGGCGGAACGGCAGACGCGCACGTTTAAGGGGCGTGTTCGAAAGAGTGTGGGTTCAAGTCCCACCACTCGCACCAAGTAAAAAACCGACATGTATGTCGGTTTTTTAAATTACATTGATCTTATAATGAACAATAATTACCATCAAACAAATTTAATTCAGTTTTAACTCATTATTAGGCGTCGCATTTTTACAACTATTAGATTTTTCTAATCCTTTCATGCGTTTTTCATAATTTTGTTGTTGAACTTGCTCACATAAATTTGATGTTTCGTAAAACTTTTTGTAAGTTATAGTATTTAACAAATTTTCTAAATCTTTTCTTTCATTCTTAAATTGACAAGCATCAATTTTATCCTGCAATCTCTGTTTAATATCGTTATACAAATATTTTATAAGATGATATTCCCAAAACAAGTCGGTTGGAAGCGTTTTAAATTCCTCTGGATTTTCTCTAAGATTTATAATTTTCCCATTAAATTTCTTTGGCAATTCGTTCAATTCATTTTCATTGTCCTCAACAAAAACAAATTTTAAATGTTCCACCCCTTCTAATACTTTTATTGATTTGCAATATTTAAAAATATCACCATATATCCACTCAATAGAATTTGGCAAATACAGTGTTTCTAGTTTGTCACAACCTTCAAAAGTGTTAGCCCAAAAGCCCTTCAATCCTTCTGGAAACCTGACATCTTTCAAATTTATGCAATCTGCAAAAGCATATTGACCGATATATTCTACTCCAACAGGTATCTCAGCATTTTCTAAAAAAGCATAACCTCTAAAAGCTCCATCGCTAACTTCTGTAATATTTTCCCAAGGCCAATAAAGTCTTCCACAATTTAACTTAATTTCTTTTTTTCTTCGCATGTAAGTGTCAATAACTTTTCTAGGAGTTAATACATTTTCAATCATAATTCACCTTCTAAATAATTTTACTTTACGATAATTAATTTGTCAAGATTTAAATAAAATAAAATGTTTGACATATTTAAGAAATAATGTTATAAATAAACAATAAGAGGTTTAAATTATGAATAAAACAAAGCGCACGTTATTATTAATCAGTGGGATTTTATCACTAGTCGAAGCAGGAATTATCTTAATTTTACTTTTTAATTTAAATTCTTTATTGAATTACGCTTTTAAATCTATGGAACAAGCCTTTAGCGCAGGTCAATTGCCATATGAACAAATCACAGAGCAAGAAATGCAATTTATTAAAACGTTTTTAACTATCCTATTTTCAATATATACATTATTTACACTTCTTGCAGGTATTTTTACTTTGGTTTCAATTAGCGATCCCCAAAGATTTATTTCAAGACGTGGGCTTTATATCACGGGAGCAGTTTTCACCATTCTTTCTGGCCCAATTTCTATTTCGTCAATTTTATACTATATTAGCTTTGCAATAAAAGAACAACAATTAAGTCAAGTTAATATACAACAAAAAACAAAACCTGATAATGATTATGATCAACTAGAAAGAAAAATAAAACTTTTAAGAAACTTAAAAGAACGCGAAGAAATAACGCCAGAAGAATTTAGAAAAAGACTAACAGAGATGCTTGATAAAGATAAATAAAAAAATATGTTCTCACATGAACATATTTTTTGTTAAAAGTTATCGGAAAAAATGTGCAGCAGATTTTTTGTCATAAATTTTAAAACAATTATATAATTCTTCTGATTTTTCCTCTTTAGCCTTATCAATTTCTTCTTCAGTCATATACTCCTCAAAAGCTCTCAAATTTATTTTTGAATTTTCAAACATAATTGCAAATTTTTTAAATTTTTCATCATAAGTAAATTTTGGATGGCTCACTAAATCTTTTAAGCTTATTTCGCCACAATAATAACTATAAATCATCTTGCCAAAAGTCGTTTCTTTTTCTGTCAAATTTCCAAGCATATCCCTTTTGAATTTTTTACCATTTTCTTTTGGTTGAACAGTTGCAAAACCTTCAAAATAACCTGTAGCACTTGCAAATGCATCTTTTTCAATTTTCCCATCAAGATCCAAAAAACGAACCAACTCATCTTTTTTTCGCCTAACTTTAGCATGCGCACAAGAAAACGAATCTGCTTCATAAAAATATTTCGGCATTTTTTTATTTCTTAAATTTAAATACGTGTATTTATTATAATCGCATAAAACTAAACCACGCCCATCTGAAAATTCTTCCGCATATATAAACTTCGCGCTTGTTTTATTATCAGGGAAAATATATTTCAATTGTTCTTCTCCAACTTGTTTAGCAAGTGCAGGGCCTTTCTCCATCGTCGTCAAATATTCATATTCAAAATCAAAAATTTCACTAAATCTATTAACTAAACGATACGTCCCGTTTTGTTTTTCTTGACAAACTCTAAAGCCATTAAATTCAGGTGAAATATAATAGAACTTTTTAAATGTCCCATTTGGCAATACTAAATAATCAGCATCCGGGCCATGAATAACTGGCCCCTTCAAAATTTTTTCCAAATTATTTCCTTTTACTTCCATAATTTCCCTCTATATTATTTTAAATTTATCTTTTAATAAACTCTACTTCTCTATTTTCATCATAAAAGTTTTTTTCACTATGGTTGCGCACATATGATTCTAATAAAGGATCTACTTTTTCGCGTATAGATTTTTTCATGCTTTCTAACTTCTTTTTGCTACGCTTAGTCGGTAAAGCACTTGTTTCTTTTTTTATAACAAAATCTATCAATTTTTCATCATATGGTAATTTTTTATCAGACAAAAGTTGATCTAATTTAATATTCCCTTTAAAATATTCAAAAATTCTTTTACCTAAATATGTTTTCTTTTGTGAAAGGTTACCAAGCAAATCCCGCCAACAAAAATTATCTTCTGCATCGACTGCAACATGAGCAAAACCATCATAAGCATATGGAGAAGCTAACTCAAAAAAATCATTGCCACTCTGATTTCCATCAGCATCGATGAAATGATATCTATTATTTTCTTCGACAAGTCTTAGTCCACAAGATTCGGGAAAAATTCTTCTGATTGTTTGTCTTTTTTTCATAAATACTCCTTATTATCAATATAAATATTCTACTATTTTTTATTTTAATTGTCAATATGAATATTAAAAAAAACAAAAAAAAACAGCTGACGCTGTTTTTAAATCGCTTGTTGATCAAGTTTTTCATTTCTAGATTTGAGCACTATGTCTGGTTCCCCATTAACCTGCGTAATAAACTTTTCGGTTATAATGACCTTTTCAATGTTTGTTCTTCCAGGCAGATCATACATAAGTTTCATCATTTTAGCTTCCAAAATGGTCCTTAACCCTCTTGCGCCTGTTTTAAGTTCTATCGCCTTTTTTGCAACAGCCTTCAATGCTTCCTGCGTAAAATCTATATCAATACCATCTATCTTAAACATCTTTTTATATTGTTTCACAATGGAATTTTTAGGTTCCACCAATATTTTCGCAAGAGCGCTCTCATCTAAATCATCAAGCCCAACTACAACCGGCATTCTGCCAACAAACTCAGGTATCAAACCAAATTTTATCAAATCATCAGGTTGCACTTCTTTTGCAAAATTAAAATCCTTTTTTTCTTGCACTGTTTTTACGTCAGCGTTAAATCCAACTGAAGATGAGTTTTTGCGCGCTTCAATTATTGAGTCAAGTCCAACAAAAGCTCCACCGCAAATGAATAAAATATTTGTTGTGTCTATTTGAATTGTTTCTTGTTGCGGATGTTTTCGCCCACCTTGTGGTGGTACGTTTGCAACAGTGCTTTCAATTATTTTTAGAAGTGCTTGCTGGACACCTTCACCAGCAACATCTCTTGTTATAGAAACATTTTGTGTCTTTTTAGCAATTTTGTCGATTTCGTCAATATAAATTATCCCTCTTTGAGCTTTTCTAATGTCATAATCTGCATTTTGAATTAGCTTTAAAAGTATGTTTTCAACATCGTCGCCAACATATCCTGCTTCTGTCAATGTAGTAGCATCAGCAGCCGCAAAAGGAACTTTTAAGATTTTTGCTAATGTTTTGGCAAGTAACGTCTTACCAGAACCAGTTGGACCTATCATCAATATATTGCTTTTTTCAAGTTCTATATCTTCATTTTTTTCTTTCTTCGAAAAATTGTAATTTATCCTTTTATAATGATTATAAACAGAAACAGCAAGCACTCTTTTTGCCTCATCTTGACCAATAATATACTCATCAAGCTTTGCTTTTATTTCTGCTGGAATAGGCAATTCAATTTTTTCGAGGCTCTCATGTTGTTCATCTTCTTTTATTATCTCTTTGCAAATTGCTATACATTCATCACAAATATAAGCTTCACCATTTGGACTCGCTATTATCTTTTTTGCATTTTTTTGTGGTTTGCCACAAAACGAACAAGAACATGTTTCAGAATTTTTCAATTAAGCCCCCTTCTTATTGACCTTACGCGTTACAAATATTTGATCGACAAGGCCATATTTTTTTGCTTCCTCAGCTGTCATATAGTTATCTCTATCCGTGTCTTTTTCAATAACTTTTAGGCTCTTGCCTGTATTTTCACTTAGTATTTGATTTATCTTCATTTTTATTCTTGCGATATGGCGAGCTTGAATTTCAATATCGCTTGCTTGACCTTTTGCACCGCCAAGTGGTTGATGAATCATAATTTCACTGTTTGGAAGAGCAAATCTCTTGCCTTTTGTTCCACTCGAAAGCAAAAAAGCTCCCATCGACGCAGCTAGCCCTACACAAATTGTGGTAACATCACATTTGATATACTGCATTGTGTCATATATAGCAAACCCTGCGCTAACACTTCCCCCAGGGCTATTGATATATAAAAATATGTCTTTATCAGGATTTTTGCCCTCTAAATAAATAAGTTGTGCAATTACCAAATTTGCTACGTTGTCATCTATCTCGCCGTTTAAAAATATAATTCTATCTTCAAGTAATCGAGAATAAATATCATATGACCTTTCACTTGAACCTTTTTGGTCAATAACCATTGGAATTAACATTTCCTCTCCTAATCTATTCATTATTCGATTTTAAGTAACCTATAAGTTTGTTCATCAAGATGTCATTTTGTATATAATTGAGTTCGTATTCACTGAGATTCTTTTCAACCTCTTCACAAGTTGTCCCTCGTGCATCGGCTATCTCATGAAGTTTTGAATGAACTTCCTCATGTGTAATTTCGATCTTTCTATCTTTTATAATTTTTTGAAGAACAAGCCTCGTCTTTAATGTCCTTTTTGCCTCTTCTAATTGTTCTTTTTCAAAATCCTCTTTTGATTTTCCGATATAATTAAGGTAATCATCAAGCTTAATGTTTTGATATTTTAATCTATCTTCAAAATCATGAATAAGGTGATGCTTTTCATGTTCCACCATTGAATCTGGCAAATCAACTTTTGCTTGTTTTACTACTTCTTCAATAAGCGAATTTTCAAATTCTCTTTCTGCCTGATTAGTTTTTGTCTGAAGGATTTTTTCCCTAACATCTTTTTTATATTCTTCAACTGTTGCAAATTCTGTTGCAAAAGAAATTAATTTGTCGTTAAGCTCTCTTGCCTCTTTTTTCTCAACTTTTTTTACTTTTACTTCAAACTCTGCAAGTTTTCCAGCAAGATTTTCAGCAGGATATTTTTCAGGGAATGTAACTTTTACAACCTTTTCATCCCCCACTTTCAATCCTACAAGCTGATCTTCAAAAGTGTCAATAAAACTGTGCGAGCCAAGTTCTAATCGATAATCCTCTGCCGTTCCTCCGTCAAATTTTTTGCCGTCAACTGATCCAGAAAAATCAATATTTACAAAATCTCCCATTTCAGCTGGTTTGTCGCTTTCGACAAAACGTGCTTGGCTATCAACAAAAGCTTTCACTTGTTGCTCAACCTCTTCTTCGCTTACAGAAGGCTCTTTCTTTTTGATTTTAAATTTGATAGGCCCCAATTCTACTTCAGGCATAAGATTTACACTCAAACTTACTTTTAGCCCATCGCTTGTCATAGAATCAATATTTACTTTTGGATAATCTGCAACCTCTATTTCAGGATTGTTTTGTAAAAATTCTGCATATTCTGATGATACAACATCTTCAAACGCATCATCATAAAAAACTGTGTCACCATAATTTTTTTCTATAACTTTGCGAGGTGCTTTACCTTTGCGAAAGCCTTGTATATTATATTTCCCTTTGTTCTTTTCGTATGCCTTTTCAATTGCTTCTTCCCAAACTTTACCTGAAACTTCAACGGTAAGTTTTAACATTCCTTTTTCACTTTTTTCGCGTGTAACCATAAAAATTCATTCTCCTTTTTTGTTTTGCTTTACAATTTTAGCACAGCAACAATAATTATACAAATAATTTATTACATTTAAACATAATAAATGTTTATTAATATGTCGAATAGTAT
>CALVOH010000009.1 GCA_944350225.1 uncultured Clostridia bacterium
GATTTAAAAATTAAAGAGTTGCTGAAAAGAGTTAAAGATGATAAAGTTGTAGAGGTCATTATGGCGACAGATCCCGACGTAGAGGGCGACGCAACTGCTATGTATATTTCGCGCTTGTTACGTCCAATGGGAGTAAAAGTGACTAGGCTTGCGCAAGGCATATCAATGGGTAGCAATCTTGAATATGCTGACGAAGCGACGCTAATGCGTGCTATAGAAGACAGGAGAGAAATTGATGATTAAAAATGAAGCAGAAAAAATTCTTACTAGTTCAGCAAAATCTTGTGGCATAGATGATATTTTTTCTGTGGTTTTTTCAAACATGCCAAATTGTGATTTTCAGTGTAACTCATGTTTTTCAATAGCTAAAAAGCTCAACACAAATCCTTTTGAGCTTGCCGAAAGAATTGTGAAAAATGTTCAGTCAAATGACCTTTTTGAATTTTCTGTTGCAAGACCTGCTTTTATTAACATCAAATTGTCTCAAAGTGGACTTAAAAAGCTAGGCGAAGAAATTTTAACGCGAAGCTATGAAAAGAAAAAAGAGCATATCTTTATTGATTATGGTGGCCCTAATCTGGGGAAGGCTATGCATATAGGGCATATGCGTTCGCTTAATATCGGCGAGGCACTAAAAAGGCTTTACAAAAAATTGGGATACAAAGTGACTAGCGACATATTTTTCGGCGATTGGGGAATGCCGTTAGGACTAATTATGGCAATGCTTGAAAAAGAAAAAACTCTTGCAAAGTACATGTCTGGTGAGCTTGATTTAAATATTGATGTTATGAATCAGGCATATCCAAAAGCAAGCAAATTGAAAGACGAAGATAATGATTTTAAGAAGAGAGCAGAACAGTTGACTCTAAATTTTCAAAACAAGAAACAACCATATTATGATTTTTGGAAAAAATTGAGGGAAGTTTCGGTTAAAGAAGCTAAAAACGTTTGCAAACTTCTTGATGCTGATTTTGATTTATGGAATGGTGAAAGTGATGCAAGTGATTATATAGACACCGTTATAAGCATTTTTAAACAAAAAAATCTAGCACGCGAAAGCGAAGGCGCACTCGTTGTGGATGTGGCAATAGAAGGTGAACAAATACCATTGCCGAAAAAAAGTCCAGATGAGGTTCAACGATATGACAATCCTATGCCACCACTCATTATACAGAAATCAAATGGTGGCGAGTTGTATGCAACTTCAGATATTGCTACGATATATTATCGCAACAAATTGTATAAACCAGATGTTATTCATTACTTAACAGATGCTAGGCAGTCTCAACGATTTACACAAATTTTTAGAGCATGCAAAAAATCAGGAATATCGCCTGCCAAACAGCAGTTGTGGCACACCGGATTTGGAACGATGAATGGTAAAGACGGCAAACCGTTTAAAACACGAAATGGTGGGAATGTTGGTTTACTTGATTTGATAGACATGGTTCAAGCCAAAGTAGAAGAAAAGTTGAAACAAAATGGCACGTTGTATGATTATGAATTAAAAAGGATAATAGCAAATTCTGCTATAAAATTTGCAGATTTATCAAATGTAGTAGAAAAGGATTATGTGTTTGATATAGACAAGTTTACTTCATTTGAAGGCAAAACAGGACCATATATACAATACACAGCTTGCAGGATAAAATCCATTTTAAATAAAGTAGCAAATTTTAATGAAAATTTTGCTTTTTACACACCGGAACAAAAAGCGGTTGTAATCAGTATGGCAAAATTGCAAGCAGGTTATGAAACTGCTTTTAATGAAAAAAGTTTAAGCAGTGTTTGTAATGCCTTATATGATTTAGCGAAAAACTTCTCTACATTTTATAACGCAGAGCACATAATTTCGGAGCAAGATATCAATAAAAAAGACATAAAATTAACTTTGCTAAAATTGACGTTAAGAGAGATAGAATCTGCTTGTGAAGTGCTTGCAATTAAAGTGCCAGAAAAGATGTAAATTCCTTTAAAATAAAACTAAAAAAATATTTTAAAATTTTTTCAAAAAAGTATTTACAAAATCAAAATTTTGTGATATAGTAATGTTGTCATTAAGGAGGATTAAGAAATGCCAGAATTTCCACTTACAATATCAAAAGACAAAGTTACAATTGTATCTTTCAATCCAGTGGAACGAAAAGAACAAATGGCGCTTATTGAGGCTAGGGAAAAGAAAGAAGAAATGGGTCGCTAATTAATTCGGGCTTATGCCCGTTTTTTTTATAAAAACATGATTGTTGGTTAGACATTATTTGTTAAGCAAGTCCAAGTTATTTAAAAAAATTAACACATTTTGTTTGGTAAATAATAAAAAGTTTGTTAAAATAATGAAAGTGGAGAGTATCAATGCGACAGTTTATTTATCCAGCGATATTTTATTTTGACGAAGACAAAACAAAGGTTTATTTTCCTGACCTAGATATTTCTACGTCTGGAGACAATTACGATGAAGCTTTTTTGTTCGCGAAAGAATTGCTAAAAGTTTATTTCATGTACGTTTTAACAAATGATTTGGATTTTAATTTTCCGTCAAATTTTAAGGACAGTGCTAAAAGATGTGGAGAAAAACAAAAAGCGATGCTTATAGACGCATTTGTATCCGATCAAGATCTAAAAGAATTTAGAAAAAAATCAAAGAGTAAATAAGCTTTAAATTTTTTTTGAATTGCAAGAAAAATTCTTGACAAACAATTATTGTTATGTTAAAATACACTAACACTTCCATTTGGGGTGTTAGTTTTTTTGTTAGGAGTTAAGTATGGCAGCACCAAAACGTAAATATGTAACATTTGCTTGCACAGAATGTCAAGAAAGAAATTATTCTTCATCAAAGAATAGTGCGTCAAATCCTGAAAGGATTGAAATTAAAAAATTCTGTCCAAAATGTGGTAAGAGAACAGTTCACAAAGAAACAAAATAATCCGCAGGAGGCAATATGTCGAAAAACAAAAACTTAAAAGAGAACAAAAAGATCTCTGAAAGTGAACAAACAGAAAATGTTGTTGCTGAAAATCAAACTCTCAGCAATACGACTTTACCTGCGAAAGAAGATAAGACTGTTAAGATTGAAAAAACAAATACAGCAAAACAAGACAAGAAAAAGAAAGAGAAAAAACCAAAAGAAAGAAAAATATCAAAAAAAGCTAGAGAGATGTCTAGTGAGTTAAAGAAAGTTACTTGGCCAGGATTTGCAGAAGTTTGCAAAAAAACGGGCATTGTTTTGGTAGTTGTTTTGGTTTTTGCACTACTTTTATTTGGTCTTGACACATTGTTTGGGTATTTATTTGGGTTATTGACTGGCTAATGGGAGGAAAATAATGGAAGAAGAAAAAAAACTAGATGAAATTGTGGAAGCAAATCAAGTAGATTTAGAAGAGGAAAAAGCAAAAGCAGAGTATGAAGAGGCAAAGGCCAAAGCAAAATGGTATGCTCTTCACACATATTCGGGATACGAAAACGTTGCCAAGGAAAACTTGCTTGCAGTAATTCCAAAATTTAACTTGCAAAATCGTATTTTTGACATTGTTATTCCTATGGAAACCGTAGTCGAAGAAAAAAACGGCAAGAAGAAGCTGGTTGAAAGAAAAAGCATGCCTTGTTATATCTTCGTAAAAATGATATATGGCGACGATCTATGGCACGCGGTTATTAACACTCGCGGTATAACAGGGTTTGTTGGTCCAAACGCAAGAGCGTTGGCACTTACAGAAGAGGAAGTGCGCAAAAACAAACTTGAAAAAATTAAAGTTGAAGCAAAACTTGATATTGGAGACAAGGTGGAGGTTATTGACGGACCACTTGAAGGGACAATAGGCACCGTTCAAAGTGTAAACACCGACACAGGCATAGCGACAGTTATCGTTGAAATGTTTGGTAGAGAAGCTCCGGTAGATTTGGACTTCACCCAAATGCGAAAGGTAGACGCGTAAAAGTGGTATTTCGCGGGAGACCGCTTAAAATACAAAATCGTGGGAGAGCAGTAGCCATCTGCTCAATACACCACAAAATAAGGAGGATAAAATGGCAGCAGTAAAAAAGATTGGGGCAGTTGTAAAACTTCAGCTCCCAGCTGGTAAAGCCACACCTGGACCACCAGTAGGTTCATCTTTGGGACCTCATGGTATAAACATCGCGGCTTTTACCAAAGAGTTTAACGACAAAACAGCATCACAAGCTGGTCTTGTCATCCCTGTTGTGATAACGATTTATCAAGACAGGTCGTTCTCGTTTGTGCTGAAAACACCACCAGCAGCAGTTCTTATTAAGAAGGCTATTGGATTAGAAAAGGGTTCAGCAAAACCAAACAAAACAAAAGTCGGATCAATCACAAAAGCTCAAATTAGAGAAATTGCAGAACTAAAAATGCCAGACTTAAATGCAGGCAGTGTTGAAGCAGCTATGAGCATGATTGAAGGAGCGGCACGCAGTATGGGCGTGACAGTTGTTGAATAAGAGGAGAGAAGCAGATGAAAGTAGGAAAAAGAATGAAAGCTGCGCTTGAATCTTATGACAAATTAAAAAGCTATTCGGCAAGCGAAGCTATTGAAAATGTTTTAAACAATGCAAAAGCAAAGTTTGATGAAACAATTGAGTTACACGTAAAACTTGGTGTTGACGGAAGAAATGCTGATCAACAGGTTAGAGGCGTCGTAGTATTGCCACATGGAACAGGTAAAAGTGTTAAAGTTTTGGTTATAGCAAAAGGTGACAAAGCCGATGATGCAGTCAAAGCTGGCGCCGACTATGTTGGAGCAGAAGAACTTGTAGCAAAAATACAAGGTGGATGGCTTGATTTCGACGTCTGCATTACAACACCAGACATGATGGGCGTTATAGGACGTGTAGCAAGAGTGCTTGGGCCAAAAGGGCTTATGCCAAACCCAAAAAGTGGAACAGTAACTATGGATGTTAAAAAAGCTATTGCCGATGTTAAAGCTGGTAAAGTTGAATACAGACTTGACAAAACAAACAACGTGCATGTTATTATTGGAAAAGCAAGTTTTGGAAAACAAAAATTGCTTGAAAACTATTCAACAGTTATTGATGCTCTTACAAAGGCAAAACCAGCTGCAGCAAAAGGACAATATTTTAGAAATATTTCAGTTTGCTCAAGTATGGGCCCTGGCGTTAGAGTAGTTACATCAATTTAAGAAGGAAGGGCTTTTTACAAGTCCTTTTTTTATATAAAAATGCTATCATCTTTTATTTATAAATTATTTTGACATTAAATTTAGAAGCGAATGAAATGCAAAAAATTATTTTATAATTCATATTGAAATTTAATTGTTTTATATTTGAGGTAATTAAAAAAGCATAAGAGATTTTTGGATAAAACAGTTTGTTGTAAAAATAAAAAATAGCACAATTTGTGCTATTTTTTTGTAATGCTTTTAGAAAATTATTTTACTCTGATTTTCTTTCTCAATTTAATTATGAGAATTACTGCTACTATTGCTACCACACAACCTATTACTATTGCAGCTATTGCCCATCCATTAAGAGGATCTGTTTTGATTACTTTGTAACTAAACAGAAGATTTCCACTCATTGAACGAACTATGATAAAATGTGTCCCAGCTTGTTCTATCGGCGGTGCACTTACAACACCGAATCCACTAGCATTTTGTGATGTGATGTAATAGGTGTTGTTGCCTATCGTAATTGTGCATTCACCAACAGCTTCATATATTCTTTCGGCGTTAAATGTTACATTAATCGGCGATGATGTTGATTCGCCCTCTGCAATATCAATGTTTATTGGCACTGTAGCAGAATTTATCCAATATGAGAAAGTGAGTTGGGTTGGTGTTGCATAATCTGATCGGTCAAAAGGTTT
Organism: uncultured Clostridia bacterium; assembly: GCA_944350225.1. Taxonomy (GTDB): domain Bacteria; phylum Bacillota; class Clostridia; order Christensenellales; family UBA1242; genus Caccovivens. The sequence continues at coordinate 5,843 of CALVOH010000009.1, forward strand.
GTTTGTTGAGATGGTAACAGTGTAACGTCCACTACCAATTCCAAAGTATGAAGTGATAAGTTCTCGTAAATAAGTTGTTCCATTGACCAAAACAGTTTGTAAATTCAAGTTGTAATTATTCATATTTTTTATAATTTGCTCAGATATGTCGCCAAGGTTATCTTTAACAATCGAGGTGATATAATAATCTTGATAAGGAGCAAATTCAAACGAATAGCGCGATTCATTAGGATTTATGATGGTAAAGTTGTAAACTTGCTGTCTTACTTGTTGGCCTGTTTGGCTAGTGGCTACAAATGACACAGTGTAATATCCTGGACTTGAAAATCTGAAGGAATGTGATTGCGCGTCATATTCATAATCATTGTATGCCACACCATTTCTATATGCACGGATTATGTTTTCACCGCTACCTGTTGAAGATGCCGTGTAGTATTCAGTCATATTTAAGACCGTAAGAACAACTTCGTTGTTAAAAATACCTTTTTGGATAGGATCAGAAACAACCTCAATGCCTGTTGCTGGGTCTAAATATGTCATAGAGAATGCAACATCTTTTAAGAATATGAATTTTAACGACTGAATTGAAGATGTAAAAGATTGTTTATTTCCTGCTTCATCATAAAGAGAAATAGTGTAAGTTCCGCTTCTATCGAGGGTGACGTAATTGTAATCGTCCTTTGAGTAGTAGGATACAAGTGATTTAGACAAGTCAGTCAATTTCGAAGGCTCAGAATTAAAGAATTGAATGCCGTCTTTTAAAATGTTAACATAAACCAAATTAGTCGATATGCCATATGATTTTGCCCATCTTAAAGTCACTTTGTCTTGTGATGTGTTTTCGTTTGAAACGATTGCATTGATTGAAGATGAGCCAAGAAGATTGAATTGTTCGTTTTCGTTGTAATAGTAAACAGCACTCGTAACAGGGCTATTTGTTGGAGGGATATACGATATGAAAACGTATCTATCAAACGCCGACACACCGGTTGAACTTGGTGGCAAACCGCTATCATCATAATTTGTAACATGATATCTTACAGTAACGACTCCGCTACCTTCGGATATTGTTACAACTGTCTTATCAACTTTCACCTGTTGATAGACATTTGGAACTATTTGAACGGATGCCGAATCTTGATTGTAATTTACGTTTACTATATAATAATCAGAGTATTCAGTGCTTTGATATGTGTAATAAACAGGTGCTCTTTCCACATTAACACCATTGTTTGTAACTCGATAGAACTCTTGCGCTGAATCAACTATTTCAACTTTGTAAAGCTCATATTCATTTGAAAGGACAGAATTTTCGTTTTGGACATATTTTATTAAGAAGTAGTAAATTCCTGTTTCATCCACTCTTGTTCCTGAAGAAAGCGGTTCAAAATTTTCCATAGTAGAAGGGTGGTAATAGAGAACTTCATATGGATAACTTAACGAAGAAGGATCGGTGTAAGTTATTGTCAAATTAAGTGCAAAGGTGCTTCCTTGTTTTGTAACTCTGTGTTGTTTGCCATTGATTGTTAAGTATTCAATAGTTGTGCTGTCATCTAACAAATCACCGGTTATGTTTTCTCCATAGTGGTCGCTAAATGTAATTTTGTAGTCAGCAACTACACGTTCAGTATTTAATTCAGGTCTCATTTCGTAGATGTGTAAAAAGATTGTGTCAACAGGCTGTTCATCGGCTGAAGGCATCCAATCTTCGTCAGGGTCAGCAGGTATTTCATAAACACAAAGTTTAAATCGTTTGTCTACTTGCAGATCTTCACCTATGCTAAAAGTCCAAGCTACAATGTTGCCGTTTTTAATATTTGAGTAATCTTCTGTTGTTTCCCATTCACTTCCGTTAAAGTAATAAGCTTTTACAAAGTAGATAGAGCTGTTATAACGGTAGGTTATGTTTTCACTACTTACGTATGAAATGAAATAATCTTCACTTCCATCGTTTAAAGTTGGATTTGAAATCAAATCTTGGTAAAGGTTGCTGGTGCTTGAAATCGGCTCAAAATATGTTTCTCCAAAGATGTGTATAAGAGTTGAAACATTCCCAAAGTTATCTCTAATTTGATAACGGACTTTTGTGTTGTTTGCAGGAGTCGTTATGAATTTAAAGATCAGTCTTTCTACATCATAAGTAAAGGCGATGTTTGAGTCCGTCCAATTGTTTAAATAAGAGTAAGACGAATTTGTCAAATTATTAAGAGCATTTGGATCGTTTTTAACATAATACACATCTCCGTCGTTGTTTATTTGTATTTTGATTTCTACAGGGAATACAATTGTCGAACGTTTTATAGAAAGATATTCTTCCGTTTGGCTATCAGAGTAAGTTGCACTTAAACTTGCACCGTTTGCTAAGTTTAATTCTGCCTTTAATTTGCCACCATCTGCACGGTTTGAAATTTCCAAACTTATTTCAAGTGAGCTTGCTGAACTTGATGTAAAATCATTGAATATTTGTTCATAAGAAACTTGATTTCCAGTTTGCATGTCTAAGGCGGATTTTGTCGAAGATAGCCAAGGCGAGAATAAGTAGCTTTTTGTTTGATAATTTTGACGAGAAACAGTTAATGTCAACCAAACGTCTCCACGGAAGTTAAGCTCTGTCAAATTGAAGTTTTTAGAAGAGAACATTTCAACGACTCTGTTGCTTTTAAGTTGAGCTGAAATTTGAGCATCGCTTATTTGAACAAATCTTTCTCCATCAGTAAATTGAATTCCTTGCAATTTAGAGGTGTCAATAGAATTTCCATCAATATCATAAACGTTGCCATATTCATCTATCGTCCCGTCGAAGCCATCATTATTATTATCAGCGTATAGATAGATTAAATATATAGTCAAATTTCCAGCGAGATCTTGTTCTACGATTTCATAATAATTGTTTGCGTCAAGATTTTGACTTAATTCATAAAAATTTGATTCTGCAAAATTGTCATAAGTTGTTTCTGTAAAGGTGCCATCATAAGGATTTTCAACAGGCCTATAATATGCATAAACAGTGTTTCCTGAATGTAAAGGCGAATTGTTGTTTGCAATCTTGTTAGTTAATTCTTGTAAAAATAGTTTATTTACGATGTATGAATAATATTTTAAGTTTCCGTTAGACACCGTAGTATTGTAGGCTGCTAAACTTTTATTTTGCACTGTCATACCTTCAACATCATAATAATTTCGTAAGCTTGAGTCGTCGAATGAGATGTAAGACGATGAGAAAGGTGTTAATTTTGCAATCAAGCTGTCCAAAGTGTCATAGCTTGCTATTTTATCAATGGTAACACGTTTTGTTGTCACCTGATAATATTCATCATTGTGTCCAACATATTGCATTGTAACATCAATCCACATGCTTTGATTGTAAATGTTTGCTTTTTCAAAGTCTAACGTCAAAGTATGGTTTAGCCCTGATTGGTTGTAATCTAATGCAGATGCAATCAAACTCGTTGACTCATTTTGACTTCCGTCACTTGCTAAGGTCACAGTTGGAGAAGTTGAAGAAACATCGATGATCATATCTGGATAGTTGTTTGCAAATTGTAATTTAATGTGTGATTTGTCAATGTTTGCGATGTATGCTGAATTTTCATCTCGCCAAGAGAAAGAAAAGCTTTTTTGATTTGTGTAATAATTCTCATTTCCAAGAGTCTTCAATTCTCGCCCGGCCGATGCTAAATCAAATTCTGGTTTTGTTTCTTGAATAGTGAATGAAAATTTGTATGTCTTTCTAAAGTCATTTGCAGTTCCACTGCCACTGCCGTTGTAATTTTGTGTTATTGTAACTGTGTATGTTCCTGCTTCGGTAAGTTCTTTTAAAGCTTCACCGTTTGAATTAGTAAATTTTAAATATCCATTCTCGTCAGTGCCATTGGAATCGTAAACCGTTCCGTTGTTGCTTGTTATTGTGGCATAGAGTTTGTAAGCAGAAATAGAAGAAATAGACTGCGCTTGTTGATCGTAATATGAAAGTAATGGATTTTCTATTGAATCATACAAAACTTTACTATTTGCATTTTCTTCACTGTTGTAGATGGTGTATTTGTATTGAGGTATGTAAACCTTTACTGGCAGTTTGTTTGTTTCAAACATCGGGCTAGGTGATTGGTTTCCTAAGTTTGATTGGTCGCCGGTGTAGAAGGATTCGCCGGATCCTAACACAATTCCGTCTGTGATTGATGTGATTGAAACGTTAGGGAAGGTTACGGAAAGGATTGAACCGGCTTCACCAGCTTGATCATCATACATATTGACAAACATGTCCCCACCGACAACGCTTTCCAAAGTTGCAATTGAACCAGAAGTAGGAGTTTTATCCTTTGTCGTATAAATAATACTCTTATAAGAGATAGTTGCATATTCAAATTCAAAATTATCTGGCATTATGAAATATCTGACATTGCCTTTTGTCCACACTTTATTGACATCATTGTAATATTCGTTTTCTGGGGAATTACTGCCGACAAATGTTGTTTCTGCACTTATTGGGAAAGGTGTGTTGTCGTTAGTTTGCAAAACGAAAAGATTTCCATAAATTGTTAAAGTATAATTAGAAGGATTTTTGTCCTTGTCTTGCAAAACATACGAATTGGAATTAGCTGTAACAGTTTGGCTTTCTGAAATAACATTTGTTCTGTCAACAATCGATGTAAGTTCGCGTGTTGCGTAATCGAATTTGTCAACAGTGTAACTTTCGCCAGTTTTGTAAGTCCTAGTCAGAACATATTTTCCTGCAGTGGTTAAGTTCTCGGAAGGATTTATTTGATATGTTCGTGTTGTGTCACTAGTAAAAGCGCCGTCTCTGTCAAAATCATAAACCGTAAAATCGGTATAATTTTCAGACAATGTTTGATAGAATGAAATTTTAGCTTCTCCACTTGCTGATTTATGTGCAATCATCTTGGTTTCATAAGGATAGAAACGCAACATTAATTTGTCAATTTGGGTGCTCTCAACCGTAGGCTTGTAAGATATTTCTAAAATTCCCTCATAAGATGTTGGGGTGTAAAAGCTGGATCTTTGAGATGTGTCCCCTGAACCGTTTGTTGCATAATAGCCCGCTAAAAACAGTTGATTTAGCTTGTTGCTATCATCTTTGTAATTAATTTGAACCGAAGACGTGTCGGCGGAAACCGTTATGTATTGACTTGCTGATGGATAAGCTGACAATTGAGCTAATAAGTTTTGTTCGCTTAATCCTTTTGTGTTTGATGCGTCTCGAACAAGAAAACTGTAAGTGCCTTCCATGTCCACAAATTCAACTGACGTAGCGACCAAACCTTCAATAATTATTTCTTCGTCTTGAATTTGAAATGTAATTTGTGCACCTGTGTCAAGACGTGTTAAGGTGGAAGCATTTTGCTCGCCGTAGTAAAACAATCTGCTACCGTTTTCTGTAAGCGTTTGATAAATCATTGCATCTTTAAGCTCTAAATTGTTAATCATTCCATTGTAAGCCACAAAGTTTTCGCCAGTTTCAATATTTTCGTATGTGTTGTCATCTACAGTTGTTGAACGGTAAAAAGTTGTTGTCCCATCAGTAGATTGAGTGTAATGAATTGAATAAGAAAATTGAATGTCATACGAATTTGTTTCAAATGTTGTTAAAACAAGATTCTCTGGCGAGCGTTCGGCAAATGCTATTTGGTCCAAAATGTCAACGATAAGATATGTGCCATTTCTATTGTCAGGCAAAAATTCAAATGTTTTAATGTTTGTTTGTAAAGCGCCACCAATAAAGTCATTAAAAAGTTCGGTTAATTTTTCGTCGACATGTTCATTTTTATTCTTTATTAGGCTATCTGAAAAAGTGTCATAAGCAAATGTACCGTCGGGTAAGTCCACATAAATAGCTTTGGTATCTGACCAGTAAATTGTCGCGTTGGAATTTAAAGTTTCATTGTTTGAAATTAAGCTGTAACCAAGTCCCTCTTTTTCTAGTATAAAAACAGGGGATGAATTGTCGTTAAACACATACGCAGTTGTTGTGTTGCCAGCATCGTCAAAGATCTCAAAGACATAAAGGCCTGCTGGTGATTTTACGTTTTCGGCAGGAATAGAAGAGAGTGGGTAGACGCTTGAGTTTGTGTATTCTGTCCAGTTGGACGCAGACTGCAAATCAAGACGTTTGGCAACAGCTAGTGTGTCGCTACTTAAAAGTTCGTAGACGAGAGTTCCAAATGCTGATGCGCCTGTGTAGTAATCGTCATAATTTTTTAGTGGGAAGTATTTGACCCATGCTTGAGTCTTCGCTCCACTAGGCTTTGTGTTTTCCCAGCCAAAAGCAAAAGGTTGATTAGTAGAAACTCCATAAACGTTTGAAGCTTGTGATTCAAGCAAGCTTTCAGCGTAATATTTTTTAGAAACAGAAGCAATGGTGTATGCTTGTAGTCCCGAAATCTCTTCAGTGTCGATAATGAATGATCTCGTGATTGGCTTTTGATCTAATGCGTTTTTGCCATAATAGATTTCTAAAACATATTTTCCGTTGTTGTCGTTATAGATCATGATTGAATCGTCTTCTTGATATTCACCCAGCGTAATTTCGCCTTTTGGATATATGAGCTCCCTTGTTAATGGAGTTGTTGAATTTGTAAAGGAGTAGCGCGACAAATAAATATAAACATCTGCGTCAAACTCACTTGTATCAGCCCCATATGAGATTTTTACATTTTGATTGGTGTATTTGCCTGAAGCAAGATTTTCGAACCCGCTTTCCCCTGTGCTTGTTTGTTTTTCAACATCAACCGTAGGTGTTTCTTTTTCAATTTTAAAATAGAAATATTGATAAAATTCTTCGCTTGCATTCACAAGCCCTGACGAATTTGTGTAATTTGCAAAGTTATATTCTAGTGCAAGTAAGTAAGTTCCGTCTTCGCTTATGTTTTTAGTGGTTGATATTTTAGAGCCTCCCCAACCTGTTTCTGTTTCTGTTTCTGTTTTTTTGTAAAGTGTTGCATCAACGTTGGATGCGTAAGTCGAAATTTTTACAGGTGTTTGATCAGTTACGACTGGGGTGTTTTCTGTGTTGTCAATATAAGTTTTTAAATCGTTATTGTCGTTAGGAGAGAATGCAGAATCGTTTTCAGATAGAGACGTGAGTTTTCTAGTTATATCTGCCGATTGAACAATCGAGTTTTCTTTAATTGATTTAAATTCAGAAAACGCTCCTGTTTCATAATTTGTGTAATACATCTGCGCGCCATAAACGTAAAACATTTGGTCTTTTACAGTTTTCGACAAATCATAAACATGTGTTGTTGTGCCACTTGTTGCAGAGGTGGTTGTGAATGAATATTTCATTGAAAAGTGTAGGTTGTAAAGTCCAAGGTCGTTGAAATATATTGTCAACGAGTTTTCATTTAAAACAGCATTGTAAACAAAACTTGGCACTATAAATTCTTTTGTTTCAGGATTAAATTCGATAGTTTCAGAGGAAGTTGTGTTGTTTAGCGATTTTGTTATTGTAAGGTCATACTTGTAAGGGTCATAACTGATATATGGCAAGCTTGTCGAAGTGTAATTGTAAAAATAGTTATAACTGTGTGTGGCGGAATTGCTTGGTGTTCTTGTAGTTTTTTCTCCATATATGACATTTGGGTTTTGTGAACTTTCGCTTTCAAAATAAGATGTGTTGTTAAATAAAAATATCGAATAGTTTAGGCTTTGTCCCGTTAAAGTTGTTTGAGTTTCGGAAGGGGCTCCTGTTACGGTGCTAGTCAAATTCACGTCATAGAGAGTATAGCCAACGTTTATGTTTAAAAGACCTTCTTGGTAAATTGTTAGCAAAGCTGCGTCGTCAGAAATTTTTGCGTTGCAATCAGTTTCAGTTGTGTTGGTTGTAGTATCTAGTGCTATCTTAAAATTTAAAGATTCAGGGAAAAACGATTCATCAAAGTAAGCATAAGCGTTTGACTTTAAAATAAAATTGTCGACTGTGCCACCACTTTCGCTATAAGTTAGGGGCACACCGTTCAGCGATATGGCGATTGAGTTTATGTCTATGTAATAATAATGATTTGGGTTGATTGGGGTATCATCGGCATTTAAGCCATCAGGGTAATAGCGATAGATTTTTATTTTTTCATAATTTGTATAGTTGGTCGTCGGTTCTACATAACCGTCATCTTCAGGATATACAGTCGTATCACCAGATTTATAGATATAATCATCTTTTTTATCAGCATTACGGTCGGCTTGTTCTGTAAAATCAAACTTAACTATTGCTGGGGAAGAGTCAGTTGGTGAAAAATAAACTTCGCTCTCATAACCACCGTTACTAAAAAAAACAGGAGTGTTGTTTGAAATATTTTCTTCAACGACTCGTGCGTTGGTTGGTGTAGGATTTATCGTGGAAAGCAAAAACCCACTTCCTGCCAGAAAACAAGAAAGCAAAGCAAAAGTTGAAAACTTGAAAATTTGTTTAATTTTGTTCATATCAAACACCTCTTTCGCCATAATTTGACAAAGACATTTTAACATAGTTTTTCCCAAAAACAAAATAATATAATATATATAAATAATAATTATAAAAAACATATTTAAATTTTTTTGTAAAAAAGCGATTCTAAATTTTTGTAAAACGATTATTTATATGTAAAAAATTTTATAGAATTTTAAATAAATAAAATTTTAAATGAAACTATATAACGATTTTATCGATAAGACAGATATAGCCAATAAAAGATTTTACAAATTTTAAAAATATTATTTTTGTTATATTTAAAAAAAATAAAAAAATAATTAAATAAAAAATATATAAAAATCAATAAAAATTTGCAAAAAATTAATTTTTTTAATAAATAATTAGTTTATTAACAATATTTTGTTTTTATGAATAGCATATTTATGTATTTTTTATGTTTAGTTTTGATTTAACAATAGGAGGTAAAATGACAATTTCAGTATGTATGATAGTCAAAGATGAAGAGCAGGTGATTGGAAGAATATTAAAACAGGTCACTGAATTTGCCGATGAAATAATTGTTGTTGACACAGGGTCGACTGATAAAACTGTTGAAATAGCCAAAATGTTTACTTCTAATGTTTACAGTTTTGATTGGGTTGATGATTTTAGCAAGGCAAGAAATTATTCTTTTGCTTTTGCTAAATGCGATTATATTATGTGGTTAGATGCAGACGACTACATATTGGAAGAAGATATAGATAAAATCAAAAAACTAAAAAGCACAAACATGAGTGCAGATATTTATATGTTTGAGTATGTTTTAACATATGAGAAGGATATGATGCCGATTTACAAATATATGCGTGAAAGGCTGTTTAAAAGGACAAAGGGGTTTAGATGGGTAGGAGCAGTTCATGAGGTAATCTGTTTAGAAGGTGACGTGCAAAAAGTTGATATAAAAATCTATCATAAAAAAGAAAAGCCAACAAAAGCAGGAAGAAATTTAAAAATTTATCAAAAAATGAAAGAAAGTGGCGCAGATTTTTCTCCACGTGAGCAATTTTATTATGCACGTGAACTTATGTTTAATGGCAAGCGCAAAAAAGCGATCGGCGAATTTAAACAATTTTTAAAAAGAGAAGATGGCTGGGTTGAAAACAAAATTCAGGCCTGCATTGATATGAGCTCATGTTACAAGTCCTTAAACAACAAAAAAGAAGAATTAAAAAGTTTGTTGCAGTCATTTGAGTATAGTTCTCCTCGCAGTGAGGTTAGCTATCGACTTGGCAACCATTTTTTATCTAAAAACAGATTAAACGAAGCTGAATATTGGTATTTGCAGGCATATGAGAATAATTATATGGTCGACAACGGTGCTTTCATAGAAAGAGATATGCATGATTTTCTGCCTTGTTTGCAACTTTGTTATGTTTCATATTTAAAAGGAGATGTGCAAAAATCTTTCCATTTTCATGAAATGGCAAAAAAAATTAGACCAGATGATGCAATCGTAGCAAAAAATGAAGAATTTTTTCTAAATCATTTTGAAAAAATATGCAAATAAACTAAAATTTTGTTATAATTTATTAAATTGTGTCGGAGGATTGATTTTTTATGGCAAAGTTTGTTTGCGCTGTTTGTGGATATGTTTACGAGGGAGAAAAATTACCAGAAGATTTTGTGTGTCCAATATGTGGAATTGGCGCAGAGTTTTTCAAAGAAGTGAAAAACACTGCAAGAGAAGAAACCGTGTATGTGGAAATTGACGACGATAATGTTGCAATTTCGCGAGCCCCCTCTAAATGTGTGGCGTGTGGCAACTGTAAATCGGTTTGCAGATTTAAACAAGGCGTTTACGGTTATTACGACCTTCAAAAAATAAAATGCAAATCCATTTGCATTGATTGTGGTCAATGCACACTGAACTGCCCTAAAAAAGCTTTGGACATAAAAAAAGACTATAAAAAACTGCAAGAAATTATAAATTCAAGAAAAAAAACGATTGTTTTTCAAACATCACCGTCTGTTCGCGTCTCTTTGGCGGAAGAATTTGGAGGTGAGGCTGGTGAGATTTGCACCGAACAACTCGTTGGATTGCTTCGTGAATTAGGCGCCGATTATGTTTTCGACACGACTTTTGGGGCTGATATGACTGTTATGGAAGAAGCACATGAATTTTTAGATAGGTTAAAGACAGGGAAAAACCTTCCTATTATGACAAGTTGTTGTCCTGCCTGGGTAAAATTTGTTGAAATATTTTATCCTGACAAAATAAATCATTTATCTTCAACTAAAAGTCCAATTTCTATACAAGGAAGTTTAATTAAAAATTATTTTACAAAAATTATAAACAAAAACCCGCAAGACATTGTTAGTGTTGCGATCACTCCATGCACAGCAAAAAAAGATGAAATTAAAAAATTTGATGATGTTGATTTTGTTATACCTGTTAGAGAACTTGCAGAGTGGGTGAAATCTAAAAATATAGACTATTTTAAAATTAAAAAATCTAGTTATGACAATTTTATGTCGACAGGAAGTGGAGCGGGCATAATCTTTGGCTCTTCCGGTGGGGTAACTGAGGCTCTTCTTCGCACTGCATATTTTTTAAAAACCGGCAAAGATTTACAAAATGTTGAATTTAAAATCGTTCGAAATCTTGATGGTTTTGTTGAGGCAGAAATCGATTTTGCTGGTAGAAAACTTTCTATCGTTTCGGTGTCGGGGACTATAAATGCAAGAAAAATGTTTGATGAGATGAAAAAAGGCAAAAAGTATGACATTGTTGAAGTTATGGCTTGCCTTGGTGGTTGTATGGCGGGAGGAGGTCAACCTATAAACGTGAAGCTTTCTCATGAGCAAGTAAGACAAAAACGAAGCGACGCTCTGTATGAATTGGACAAAAACAGCCAAGTGAGATTTTCATATAAAAACCCAAACGTCAATTTTGTTTACAAACATTTTTTAAAAAATTTTGGTAGTCCGTTGTTACATACAAAATATCAAGACAAAAGCGATATTTTGGGATAATTTTATTAAAAATATGATTTTTTTTAATAATTTTCAAAAAAATATTAATATTTTTATTGATTTTTATTAATTTTTAAAAATTACCGTTTGTAAAAATTCTTTGCATTATAATAGCACTAAAAAAAACAAATCTTTTTAATTTAAAATTTATTAATTAAAGCATATAAAGTGTTGCAAAAAATATAGAATTATGATATAATAAAATATAGGAGAAATAATATGAAGAATAAAGCATTAAGCATATTTTTAATTGTTTTGTCATTTATCGCAGCAATGGTTTTTGCTTTGCCAACAAGCTCTATTTCAGTGGTTGGAGTTGTGTTTGGGCTTTTACTTGGTTTAGTTCCAATTATAATCGCTTACTTTGTTGTAAAGGATAAAAAACTAGCATCAAAAACCCTTCAACCTTTTCTTATCGTCGTTGCAATAGCCGTTTTAAAATTATTTTTAGATTTTATATTCTTTTTTGTTCTTACTACGGCGTCATCTTACTATCAAGCTCAACAAGCTTACGTAATTATTCAAATGATACTTGCGTTACTCGTGTATGTTTTAGAAATAGTGGTCCTCGTCTTTTTCTGTTTAAAAAAAGACGCACCATGGCTTGGCAGTTTGGCTGACAAAATCATTGGAATAAAAAAAGAGAAAAGTCAAAATAGTGTGGCATCAAATGAACAAACGAACAATTTAGATGACGAAACAAAAGAAATTGACGAATAAAAGATAGCACCTTGAAAGGTGCTTTTTTTAATTTAATAACATTTGTAAATAAATATTTTTTATTTGTGTCTTTATATGCTATAATCTTATTTGTAACTAACGAATGTGAAATTTTAATAAAACTTTTGGGGTGCATATGAGGACAATTTACAAATATTACAAAGAAAGGCTTATTGAAATCAGCGGAAGAAACCGTAGCCTTTATTCAAAAAAAATTAGTAAAAAGTTTTCGTTTGACATAGGATCTATAATTGCAAATGACAAGGATCAGTTGCAGGAATTGATTGATTTTATGTGGAAGGGGCGTCGTCGTGCTTTCACGCTTATAGACAAAGATATGAAAGACAAGCTTTTTGCCAATTTTGGTGTTGAAAAAAAATTAAATGCGACATTTGCAGACCAAACAGGAATGTCTGTAGAAGAAAAACGTCTTGACAACCTTAAACGCGAACGTCAAAAAAGAGAAGAATCGAAAAAACTTTTGCTTAGTCAAGTTTCTGCACTTAAAACCTTAAAAAGAGAAATAGAAGAATTTGCAAAAGAGACGGGCCGATATGAAATGTTTGTTGGCTATCCTTTTGTTACAGGGTATATTGGGAGTGATTTGCTTATAAAAGCACCTTTGATTTTGTTTCCTGTTACCATTAATGTCGAAAATGACTCAACTGTTTCGTTAGAAGCGAAAGCAGATGAATCTGTTCAATTCAACAAAGTTTTGCTTCTCGCTTATGCAAAAGCAAGAAAACTTAACATTGACGGTTTAATGATGGAATTTGATAGCTTGATGGACTATCGGCTCAAAAGTATTGATGATGTAATCAAATACTTGGCAGAGTTTGATATAAAAATAAAATATCAACAAAATGATAGGGGATTGCTAAATTTTGACAACATAAAAGATGCCTCAAAAGGTGATGGCTTGAAAGTTGTTCCTGCTTGTGTTGTTGGAAGATTTCCACTAGCAAATTCTATATATAACGACTACACATTGCTTGACAAACGCAAACTTTCAAGTGATGCAATAGATGAGCTGTTAGAGAGCAGACCAAGTAAAAAAATAAAAAAACCAAACACACAATTATATACTATTAATGATTTAGATTATGCGCAAGAGAGTGCAATAACGAAGTTAAATAAATATGGCAACATGGTCATTTATGGGCCTCCTGGAACGGGTAAAAGTCAAACAATTGTAAATATCATTTCCGATGCACTTTGTAAAGATAAAAGAGTGCTTGTAGTTTCGCAAAAAAAAGCAGCGCTAGATGTTGTTTACAATCGTTTAAGAGAGTTAAATTCAAAATGTATGTTTATTGTTGATGCAGAAAAAAACAAAGTGGCATTTTATGAACGTTGTAAGCAGATGCACCAAGAGATATTTGATGGTTATAAATCACAAGAAAATTACGAAGAGACATTTGACGGAATACAAAAAAACATTGAAAATGAAATTGGAGAATTAGAAAAAATAAGCGATGTTTTATTTTCAAAAACGCCATTTGGACTCGATTTGCAACAGTTGTATTCAAATTCTGCTAGAATTGGCAAAAACAGCACCGATTATGAAATTTACAAAAAATTGATAAAAAATAAAGATTTAATGAAATTAAATTTCAATGATTTTTATGACGCCACAAGAATAATAAAAGAAAAAAATAAATGTGAGCTTTACTACAAATATATGTATATGAAAAAAGCAAATCCACTTGTTGATCACATCAAAAGCAATCTTGAAATTCATGTTGTAAATCAGATTAAAACCTTTGTCAATGGACTGCTAAACAAGAGCATAGTGCCATTTGACAGCACAAAATATCCTCATTCTAGACAACTTGTGGCATATCTTCTAGAAAACAATCTTCCTGACAACACTGATATCAAACCACTTGTTCAAATGATAAGTAAAGTATGCTATCCAAATTTACACAGAAGTTTAAATATATCCAAAGTGCTTTTTCCACTTTATCCATTTTTTAAAGCAAAAACAAACAAAATAGAAAAGCAGCTTGAAGACAATTTTACAAGCGCAATAGATGACATAAAAAAATATGTTGGGAACTACAAACTTCTCGAAAAAGTGCTTGACAGAAAAGGGTATGTGCTTACGGTTGACAACATATTAAATGGAAATCATTCTTTTTTACGTTTGCTTTTAAATGCCCTTAACGATTATATAGAAATTCGTGATGTGATAGTTGCCTTAAAATCTGCCACAATGAATGAAAATTTAATTTTAGATTTTTCATATGCTTGTAGTAAAAGTTTAAACAATTTTAAAGAAATTGTTGAAAAACTTTTAGAAATAAGAATTTATCACGAGGCAATTGTCTATGAAGAAAAATATAAAGAGGATCTTTCAAAAATAATTGACTTTGAAAATATTCGAAATCGCATATTGTCTTTAAAAAATGAAGGCAAGTCAATGGCTACAATGATATGTTTAAACAAATTTAAGGAAGATTATCAAAATTATTATTATTCAAATCCAGAAAACAAAAATTATCTTTATCAAATCACGAAACAACAATCATTGATGCCTATTCGCAAAATGATGGATACGTATGGCGACTTTTTGTTAAAACTTTTTCCGTGCTGGTTGCTTTCGCCAGAAAGCGTGTCAAATATTTTTCCATTGGAAAAGAATTTGTTCGACATTGTTTTATTCGATGAGGCCTCACAGGTGTTTATTGAAAACACATTGCCATCAATTTATCGTGGCAAATTTATTGTTGTAGCAGGTGACAACAAGCAATTAAGACCGACTTCTACTTTTATGAAGAGATATATGGGCAATGACGCAGAAGATGAATTGGATTTTTCAACGCAGGCCGCTTTAGAAGTGGAGAGTTTGCTAGATTTGGCAACGTCGCGTTATCATAGCACAAACCTTACCTATCATTATAGAAGTCGAAACGAAGAATTAATAAATTTTTCCAACTATGCGTTTTATGATGGCAAACTTCAAATCGCTCCTAACACAACAAAAAACATTGGCAAAAAGCCAATAGAAAGGATTAAGGTTAATGGGTCTTGGATTGCAAGAAAAAATCAAGAAGAAGCAAACGCCGTTGTTTCACTTCTAAAAAAATTGATTAAAAACAAAAGGAATAAGCTTTCTATCGGCATTATTACATTTAACACAGAACAGGAAAGCGCCATAGAAGATGCGATAGACAAAGAATGCCAAAAAGATTCAGCCTTTCGTGATGCATATGTTAGAGAACAAAATCGAACTCAAAAGGGTGAGGATGAGAGTATCTTTGTTAAAAACCTCGAAAATGTTCAGGGTGATGAACGGGATATAATCATTTTTAGCACAGGTTATGCAAGAAATGAATTCGGCAGGGTGGTTGCGCATTTTGGTCCTCTTTCGGTTGAAGGTGGAGAAAACCGATTGAATGTTGCAATTACTAGAGCAAAAGAAAAGATCTA
>CALVOH010000010.1 GCA_944350225.1 uncultured Clostridia bacterium
CGACACCACTATCCAAAAGCTGTTTAGCCGTAAAACCCTGTTTCAACAAATAATCTATTAATTCATTCCAATTTAGACTATAGCCTATTTCAAAGTCTTCTAATTCATGACGTGAAAAACCTCTTTTCTTTATGTATTGTTGCGCCTGTATTGCCGAAGGTAAATAGATGTTTGCATGATAATGCTTTTTTGCTAGATCCAAAATTTTTAACGTCGTGTCTCGCGCCTTTTTTTGTTGAATTAAATTTTCATCTCCACTTATTTCAGGCAACGGCATCTTTGCCATCTCTGCTAAACGTACAACTGCATCGTGAAAATTGCATGACTCAATTTTTTGAACAAAACTTATTACATCGCCACCCTCTTTACATCCAAAGCAATGAAAAAGTCCATCATATTGGTCAACAACAAAAGAAGGAGTCTTTTCACGATGAAAAGGGCAACAACCCCAAAATTTGTTACCCCTCTGTTCTAGTTGCACATACTTTGAAACTACACTTACTATATCATTTTTTCTTTTAAGCTCGTCCAGCCATTCTGGCGAAAATCCCGTGTTTCTCACTTATTCCTCTAATTTTAAAACGCTTTCTAATTATATATACTCGTAATGAATAAAAAATCCTTTTTTTTTCTAAATAAAAATTTTGTTTTTATAACTATAATTTATTTTTGCATATCTTTTAAAGCTTGCATCGAAGCAATCGCTCCTTCGGCGGTGGCTGTTACGATTTGTTTTACCGTGTTGTTGGTGATGTCGCCACAAGCATAAACTCCTCTTCTAGAAGTGTGCATTAAATTGTCTACTTTGATGTATCCTTTTTCATCAAGTTCTATTTTTCCTAGCAAAAATTCAGTTGTTGGCATTCTTCCAATTGACACAAAAACGCCATCCGTGCTGACTTCTTTTTCAATGCTGTCAATTTTAATCTTCTCCACAAAGTTGTCGCCTTCAATCCTCTCAATATTAGAATTGTAATAAATTTTTACACCATTCAACTTATTTAAAATATCTTTTGAGTAGCCTTTAAGTTTTAGTTCTGGATATTTGGAAACAATGGAAACAGTTTTGCATATTGGAAGCAGGTAAAGTGCAGATGAAACAGCAGAATCACCTGACCCTACGACCACTACGTTTTTATTTCTAAAAAAATTTCCGTCACAAGTGGCACAATAACTTACTCCCTTGCCTAAAAACTTGTCTTCTCCATCCACTTTCAATTTACGAGAAACCGAACCTAAAGCCAAAATTATTACTTTTGCCTCATAGTTTGATTTGCTGCCTATCACAATATTTTTGTCGCCTTCAAACTTTAAGTCTATCATTTCATCTTGAACAAATTCCACGCCCAAAGACTTGGCTTGCCTAACAAAATTGTCGGCTAGTTCAAATCCATCAATTTGAGCAAATCCTGGATAATTTTCTATCTTACCTATTGTCGCAACCTGACCACCTTCGATAGATTTTTCTATAACAACAACCTTTTTGCCTGCTCTTTTTGCATAGATCGCCGATGTTAAACCTGCTGGTCCTGAACCCACTATGACAATGTCGAACATCTCGCCCTCCAATTTTTTGGATTTTTTCACTGCCGGCGGAAGCGCTCGCAGGATGCGAGCAGTTTTGGCAAAAACAAAAATTTGAGCCGCGCTCAAATTTTGCTTCCGCCGGCATGAGTTATTTTAACACACCGAGCGTTTTTTAAACAAACAAAAAAAGATGCAATAATGTTTTATTTTGAAATTTCACTAAAAAGATGCTGCTTCATTTTGTTCACTAGATCACTTTTCACAACCATACACAAAAGGTTTGTATACAAAAAAATTAGCATATTTTTAGAAAATTATTTGCGAAAAATAAGTTTTTTTAAAAATTTTTAAGAAAATATTGACAAAAAATAACTAATTTACTATAATGATGATGTCGAATAAAGTTGTGACCATCAGCTTTAAAAATAAATTTAACAAAAGGAGAACTGTTCAAATGGTTACTGTAATGAAAAACTTAAAACTTAATAAACAAGCCATACGAATGGTTCTGAATGTATAATTTAAATTTACGGCGATGTTTCAACCTTCGTATGCAAAATTATGGAGGTTTTTTTATGAAAAAAAATAAAGAAGAAAAAAAGATATCAATTTCATCTTATCTAGCAAAATTTAAATTTGGAATATCTATGTATATTCTTGTTTATATTATTGCCGGAGCAGGCACAGTTATGCAAACAATTCTTTTTGCAAGAGCAATTGAACAAATCACACTTTCTTTGTTTGTTAATGCTATCACCACTCTTGCAATAATTGCTGGAATTGTTGTTGTGAAAAGGCTTTGCTGGTACCTATCTGGCATAATTTATCAAAAGTATGCCAACAAAATTATGGCCGAATTAAATTTTGATTTAGCAAGACAGGCGTTCAAACTTAATTCAAAAACATATGCCGACCATGAGACAGGAAAATTTGTTCAAAGAATTGTAACAGACCCTGAAACTGTGGTGAACAAATTGGCAGATTTGGTGGATTTAGTAACCGATTGTGTTACATCTCTTGTTATGATTGTTTATATCGCAACCTTAAATATTTATATTGCTCTTGCCATTGTGGTGATTGTGGCTTTTTGCATGATTTTAGAAAGAATAAGACGCAAAAGAAACCGCAAAAACAAATTCGATATGCGACGAAAAAATGACAAGATTTACTCTCTTACCACCGAAATTGTAAGGAGCGAAAAGGATGTTAAAGCGTTGGGGCTTGAAGATAAATTAAGTGAAATTTCAAGAAAATATTATGACGAATACAAAAAAGCGTCATATAACTACGAAGTTAAAGATATGAACCTATGGGCATTGAGAAACGTCATAATTGAAGTTTTTGGAATTATGCTCTTAATTTTGGGTGTCTATATGATCGATATTTCGATGTTGACACTTGCTTCGTTTATGATAATTTACTCCAACAATGGAAGTTTGTCGTCGTTCGTTTGGTGCATTGGAAAAATCATGGACATATTTTTGGAAATCAAAGTTGCTTCAACAAGAATGTTTTCACTTTTTGATGACAACGAATATGTCTGCGAAAAATTTGGAAAAACTCACCTTGAAAATGTTAAAGGAAAGATTGAATTTAAAAATGTCGCTTATGCTTTTGTGGAATATGAGCAAGCTGATAGCGATAAATTTATGACCCAAAAAGAGTTAATACAACTCAAAAATAAGAAAAGAAAGGTGGAAAGTGTCAATCAAATTTTTGATAAACTTAGCTTCAAAATTGAGCCAAACACCACTGTCGCCTTTGTTGGAAAATCTGGCTCCGGCAAATCGACAATTTTAAATTTGATGTCAAAAATGTTTGAAGTGGATGCTGGCGAAGTTTTGATTGATGGCGTAAACATCAATGATTTGGATAAGCAAACTTTGAGAAATTCTATCTCGCTTGTCAACCAATTCCCATATATTTTTGATATGACAATCAAAGATAATCTCCTGCTCGCTAAAAAAGATGCCTCTGACGAAGAAATCGAAAGTGCAATTGAGAGAGCATCTTTAAAAGAATTCATCTCCTCTCTCAAAAAAGGTGTTGACACAAAAGTTGGCGAGAGCGGCATCAAACTTTCTGGCGGTCAAAAACAAAGGCTTGCAATTGCAAGAGCGTTGCTCAGAAATTCACCAATAATCATCTTTGACGAGAGCACAAGTTCGCTCGACAATTTTGCGCAAGAAGATATAAAAAAATCTATTGACAATTTGAAAGGAAAAAGCACGATCGTTATTGTGGCTCACAGACTTTCAACAATTCGAAATGTCGACAAAATTTTCTTCTTGGATAGTGGCAAAATTGAAGATATCGGCACCTTTGACGAACTATTTGAAAACAACATAAAATTTAAAAATATGTTTTACGCTGAAAATTTGGAATAATGATTTCTAAAATATAATTGCAATTGAAAAATTATTTTATCGTTGCTGTTAAAATAAACCAGAAAAGATTTTAAAAAATCCACGATCAATTTCGTGGATTTTTTGATAAAGTTTTTTCATATATTCCATTTTGTGTTAGTTTAAAAGGCGGAAGCGCTCGCAGAATGCGAGCAGTTTTGGCAAAAACAAAAATTTGAGCCGCGCTCAAATTTTGCTTCCGCCGGCATGAGTTATTTTAACACACCGAGCGTTTTTTAAACAAACAAAAAAAGATGCAAAAGCATCTTCTTTTTTAACGTTTTGAGAATTGTGGAGCTTTGCGCGCTTTTTTAAGACCATATTTCTTTCTTTCTTTCATTCTTGAATCTCTTGAAAGGAAACCGGCTTTCTTTAATTCGGCTTTGTAAGTTTCGTTTGCTTTAACGAGTGCACGAGCAATACCATGACAAATTGCGCCTGCTTGACCTGAAACTCCGCCTCCATCACACTTGATGTTGATGTCAAACTTTGTCCTGGAATCTGTCAATTCAAGTGGTTGCAAAGCCACAAGAAGCATTGTGTCATGTTGAAGGTAATCGCCTATTTCTTTGCCATTTACTTTTATTACACCTTTGCCCGCTTTCATTCTAACTCGAGCAACGCTTGATTTTCTTCTTCCAGTTGCAATAAATTCTGCAACTGTCTTTTTTGTTATTTTCTTTTCCTCAGCCATTATTTTTTCGCTCCTTTAATTTCAACCAATTGTGGTTTTTGTGCTTCTTGATTGTGCTCTGCATCACGATAAATTTTCATCCTCGTAAATTGTTTTCTTCCAAGTGTTGTTTTAGGAAGCATACCTTTAACTGCTTTTTCAAGAGCTTTTGGAGAATTCTCTTTCATAAGTTTGTCATATTTAATTTCTTTTAATCCTCCAATAAAACCGGTGTGCCAAATCATTTTTTTCTTTTCAAGTTTTTTCCCTGTGAGCACGATTTTGTCTGAATTTATTACAACAACAAAATCTCCTGTGTCAACATGAGGAGTGTAAATCACTTTATTTTTGCCAGTTAAGATGTCAGCAACGGCAGTTGCTACACGACCAAGTGGAAGGCCTGACGCGTCTATCAAATACCATTTTCTTTCAATCTCGGCTGGGTTAGCCATAAATGTTTTCATTGTAAATTTTCCTCCGAAATATTACGCTATAAAAGGTCAAATCATTTATGGGGCTAATATAAACAAAAAGACGCTTTTAATTTGCGACTTTTATATTTTATATAAATCTATCTTAATTGTCAAGCATTTTAACAAACATTTGTAAGTATTTTTTCTTCATCCGCATGTTCTACCCTAGCACTTAACCAAACAAGGTGGTCTATTGCCTCACTAAAAGTAGTCGCTTTTAAAGAATAAAATTTTTCTTCTAATTTATCTTTTTTGTCTAATAGCACTTTTTTTACTGCGTCAGCATTTTCTACCCCAAGCCTTCTTGCTGTTGCTTTAAGATTTTCATCTCTACCCAATATCGACAGAAAAGCCTCATACTCTTGCTTTTTAGCAATAAATTTGACGCAGTTTTGTTTCAACCTGCTTTCGCTGTTTTCAAACGACCTGCACCCGCCCAATTTTTCATTACCTTCTAATTTATTTTTTTTCATTTCAGTTAAAAGTTCATGAATTGCATAAATCTCTTGTATGCTATTCTTATTTTTCTTAAATCCACCTTTTGCCTTATTAGCAACCTCTTGACAATCAAACTTTCCTGCAAGTTTTGCGGAATAAACGCTCAACAAAAATTCTTTGTCAAAATCAGAAACTTCACCTTTATCTATTAATCCAAGTTGTTTAAATTCATCAATTATGTCAAGCTTGCTAATTTGTTGTGCCATTTTATCCTCCGAAGTAAAAGCCAAACAATAGGCCAAAAAAAATATGTATGTAGCAATATTATCACAAATTATTGAATAAACCAAACATTTTTTGTATATTTATTCATTTTTTAATTATTTCTCAAAAAAATTTAATTTGACAATTCTATTGTTTTGTTATATTATAAAAAAAGGAGAATAAGCAAATGACAAAAACTGAAAATGATAATTATTTTAATGAATACAAAGATATGATTTTGTCTTTGATAAAACTACCGAAAAACATCACTAACGAGTGGATTGATAATGCTTTCAAAGATAAAACTGTAATAAAAAATGACAAGTTCAATGAATTAATCGCCTTCAATGAATTAATCGACCATTTTGGAATAAGCTTTCAAGATCTTTCAAAAGTAGATTTAAGTAATATAGATTGCGAACATATGTTAAAGCTTTCATTTAACACTGCAACAAAATTTCCACCTCAGGATAGGCTTCCAAAAGGCTACTGTCCTAGCAAAATCATTGAGTTTAGTAAAAGCCCAATGTTGGGAGTTGAAAAATTGCACGAAAAAGGAATCGACGGATCAGGGGTAACCGTCGCTACGATCGATTTTGGTTTTGATAGAAACAATCATATTGAATTTGAAGATGCAGATATCGAAGTAATAGATCTTTTTAAAGACACCGAAACACACTATCATGCCCATGGCGTGCTTTCCAATTTATGTGGAAAAAATATTGGATTAGCGCCAAAATGCAAAGTTTATCATTACAACACATATCAAGGCTATGGAAGTGAAGTAGACTTTGCAACACTTGAAATTTTAAAAGATATTTTGAAAAAGGTCGAAAGTGGCGAAAAAATAAGAGTTGTCAACATGAGCGCCCCTCTTCTTAGGAATGAAGCACTCTTGGCAGAGAGCGATCCAAAAAAGTGGGATAAATTAAAAGCTGAACAATCAAAACCATTTTTAGAAATCATAGAAAAACTTCGAGAAAAAGGTTGTGAAGTAATAACATCGGAAGTCTTTTTAAGGTATTTTTCGTGTTGTGATATTGATTACAAAACAAAAAAACTTTCAAAACCTTCTTGGATAATTACAAAAAAAGATTTTTCCAAAACCCCATGTTTTATCGTTGCTGGAAAATCAATACCTCAGTATTCAACACAAAATGATTACAAGTTTGAAACAAGAAGTTGTTACAGTTGGGCAATACCTCAAGCAGTGGGTCTGTATTGTTTGTGCTTGCAATGTAATCCAAATTTGAAATGGGACGAATTTGCACAAATTTGTAAAAGTACTTCCCTGCTTACTGACGACGGCGTAAGACTTTGTCAACCGGTAAAAGTCATTGAAAAAATCAAAGAAAAAGATATGCTTCTTTCAAAGTAATGTAAAAAATTAATTAAATAATAACAAATCATAAAATTAAAAATTAATTTTTAAATTTAATGAATAACATCACTATATCAAAATGCGAGTAATTATTATAAATTAGAAAATGTATTTTAGAATTGAATACAGTGATTCTTTATTTCAATAATACAAAAAAAATAATAAATAAGTCCTAAACAACACAAAATTTGATAAAAAATTTGTAAATTAAAAAACTGTATGCTATAATAAAAACGTTTAAGGCATACTTTTTTTATGTTCCCATAGTAAAGTGGATATTACAAGCCCCTCCTAAGGGCTAGTCACAGGTTCGAGTCCTGTTGGGAACACCAAATCACAAATCATTTTTTACTTGATAGTTTTTACTTTTAATAAAAGTGGGCTTTTTCTAAATAAGCTCACTTTTGCTTTTTATGTTATGTGTCTTAAATTAACCTTATTTTCTAAATTAGATAAATTAAACTCATTTAAAATAGTTAAAAGTTAAAAAGTTTTTTTTGATTTAATTTTTTATTCTTTAACACACTTCTTGCGCAAAATATCGCCTCTTTGAAGTTTTAAATCGCAATCAAAAGATATGTTCATTTGCGCTGAGTTGGCTTTTTCTATTTTTTCGCCAGCTTGGTTTTTTAAATTCTTCACAACTATTTTTTTGTTAAAAACATCATCTCGTGGGCTTAAAATCTCTAAAACATCTCCTTCTTTGAAGAAATTTCGTTGCTCCACAAAAACTCTGCCCTTGTTCGCTCCTTTTACAACCCCTACAAACTCATATGTTTGAAAAGGTGATGACGATTCACGATATTGACGGTCATCTTCATTAAAATAAAAACCAGTAGTAAATCGCCTGTGGCTAGTTTTTTCTAATTCATTTACAAAATCATCACTGGCTTTTTTCGGCAACATATCGATTGCCTTACGATAAGCATTTGTTACGCAAGCAACGTAATAACTAGATTTCATTCGCCCCTCTATTTTTAAAGACTCAACACCTGCTTTTTGCAACTCGTCAAGATGTTTAATCATGCATAAATCTTTTGAATTTAAAATATAAGTCCCTTTGTCGTCCTCTTCAACTTCCAATTCATCTTGCCTGCTTTCTTCTCTAATAAAATATTTCCATCTGCAAGCCTGAACACATTCGCCCCTATTCGCATCTCTCCCCGTAAGATAATTTGACAACAGACATCTGCCTGAATAAGCCATGCACATAGCTCCGTGCACAAAACATTCAATCTCTACTCTGCCAGCAAGCGCTTTCGCTATTTTTGAAATTTCTTTAAGCGAAAGCTCTCTTGCGAGCACTATTCTTTTTACTCCAAGTTCAGCCAAAAACAATGCCGTTTGAAGATTTGTTACATTCGCTTGTGTGCTTACATGAACATCAATATCAGGAAAATG
Source organism: uncultured Clostridia bacterium (assembly GCA_944350225.1). Taxonomy (GTDB): domain Bacteria; phylum Bacillota; class Clostridia; order Christensenellales; family UBA1242; genus Caccovivens. The sequence continues at coordinate 8,563 of CALVOH010000010.1, forward strand.
TTTTCTAACAAAAGATATTAAACCTAAGTCAGAAACTATTATGCCATCAACATTAATCTTTGATAAAAACTCAAGATATTTTTCTATACCTTTGTAATCTGCGTCACGCGTTAAAATATTAATTGTCACATAAATCTTTTTATTTAATTTATGAGCATATGCACATGCTTTTTTAAGTTCTGCATTAGAAAAATTTCCAGCAAAAGCACGCAATCCAAAATCTTTCCCCGACAAATAAACTGCATCTGCACCATAGGCGAGCGCAGTCAAAAATTTTTCATAATTTCCTGCTGGTGCTAATAGTTCCATAAAATTAATTTTCTCCTTCATCCTTTTCTCTGTGGACATTGCTATCCTCACAATTTGCTTTTAATATAATAGCACTTTTTCTCCACTCAATCAAACCTCTTACGTTAGAAATAAAAAATGTTAAAAATGAAAAAATCAACGGTATGCTTTCTATCCCAATATTTGAACCTGTAAAAACTGGTCTTAACCAGATAAATATTTGAACAAGATTAGATGTTAAAAAGAATAAAAACATAATATAGTGATTTCTAACCATAAGATATAAAGCTATTGTTAAGACCGACAGATTAATAGTTGCTAAATAAAGGCTAGGCGTGTTTAATGATTTAAGTAAAAAATAATATCCCACAGTTATACCAATTCCAATAATACAAATTACTGTCCATTCTTGCCAACAAAACTTTTTTTTAGCAAAAAACAATTGTTTATTTTCATTATTTTTTTTAAATATCCAGCAAAAAATCAAAATAATAGCAACCATAAGCGAAAAGGCGCTTTGAATAACCTCGCCCCAATTTTGATAGTTCACAGATTGCCATATGTAAAGAGAAACATAAATTAAACAAAATATCAATGCTATTTTATATCTTTTTGACCATAATATCACGTAAATAACTCCCATTAAACTACAAATTATGGTCAGAGCTGAACTTTTCAACAAAATTGAAGAGACGAAAATAGAAATAACAGCAAATGCCATAAGGCACCAATCAAACATATTAAAATTTGAAAAATAGTCTCTAATTTTTTGCATCATAATTCAATGGTAGGCCTTGCTGTTAAGTCTAAATCTGCTCTGCCTATTCCTTTTTTAATGTAATAATAAGCGATTGAGCCTATCATGGCAGCATTGTCTGTGCAATATTTTAATTCTGGGAAATATGCCTCGCCACCTATTCTTTTTGCGCCTACTTTTAACTTTTCTTGTAACATACTGTTTGCGCCAACTCCCCCCGCAACGACGATTTTTTTCATTTTGGTCATTTCCATAGCGCGAATTACTTTGCTAGTAAGTTCATCGGTAACACATTCCTCAAAACTACGAGCTACGTCGGCTTTTTCGAATTTTTCATTTTTTTGAAGTTTGTTGTGAACATAATTAATCACAGCAGTTTTTATCCCACTAAAAGAAAAATTTAATGTCGATTTTAATGAATTTGACACAGTGAATTTAATATTGTTTTTGCCTTGCTTAGCAAGCTTGTCGATTTCTGGGCCTCCTGGATATGGCAAAGACAAAACCCTTGCGACTTTGTCGAAAGCCTCGCCTACGGCATCGTCAACAGTGCTTCCTAACATTTTGAATTTAGTGTAATCGCTGACTCTTAAAATGGCAGTATGGCCACCACTTACCATCAAGCATAAAAAAGGTGGTTTTAAGTCTTTGTGAGTAATGTAATTTGATGCAATATGCCCATGAACATGGTTGACTGCTATTAAAGGTTTGTTTAATGAATAACTTAATCCCTTTGCAAAATTAACACCAACAAGTAGTGCCCCCATAAGCCCCGCGCCGAATGTTACTGCTATGGCGTCGATCTGACTTGGATCAATCTTTGCCTGTTTTAAAGCCTCTTCATACAAATTTGAAATTGCCATCAAATGATTTCTTGACGCGATTTCTGGCACGACACCACCAAATCGCCTATGAATATCAATTTGAGATGATATGATGTTTGCAAGAACCTCCCTTCCATTTTTTACAATACTGACAGCCGTTTCATCACATGACGACTCAATCGCAAGAATAATCAAATCCTGCTTCGCCTTCAAATTATTAAATTCTGTCGCCATATATTTTTTCATAATGCTCCTATATCTTTTGCAAATATGCTAATATAAAATCTTGTATTTCGCCGTCCATGACAGCTTGAACATCACTTGTTTCATATCCTGTTCGATGGTCTTTCACTAATGTGTAAGGGCAAAATACATACGAACGGATTTGACTGCCCCATTCTATCTTCTTAATTGAACCTTTAATTGATAAAAGTTCGTTCAATTGTTCGCGTTCTTGCTTTTCTGCAAGTTTTGAATAGAGCATTTTCATAGCTCTTTCTTTGTTTTGTATTTGAGATCTTTCGGTTTGACACGCAACCACAATCCCAGTAGGAATATGAGTAATCCTTATAGCCGATTCTGTTTTATTAACATGCTGACCACCTGCACCACTAGCTCTGAAAGTGTCAAATTTAAGATCATCAGGTTTAATCTCGATATCATCAGCTTCTTCGAGTTCTGGCATAACCTCTACGCTTGCAAAGCTCGTATGCCTCCTTGCATTTGCATCAAACGGCGAAATTCTAACAAGACGGTGAATGCCTTTTTCGGCTTTTAAATAGCCATACGCATTGTCTCCTGAAATAACAAAATTTATGTTTTTTATTCCAGCTTCATCACCATCTAACACATCTAAAACTCTAATCTTAAAGCCATTCTTTTCTGCATACATAGAATACATTCTAAAAAGCATTTGCACCCAATCTTGTGCTTCTGTGCCACCTGCTCCTGCATGAATATTTACAATCGCATCATAATTGTCATACTTGCCTGACAACAAAGCCAATATCTTTAAATTTTCGCACTCTTTTTCAAAATGTTTTAATGACGATTTTAATTCCTCAAAAAGCTCTAAATCGTCATCATTTTCACAAAGGTCAATCATGGTTTCCATATCTAAAAGGCATGATTCCAATGATTTTAATTTTTCAAGCTTATTTTCTCTTTCACGCAGTTTTTTTCCAACTTCTCTAGCAAGTGATGTGTTTGTATAAAAATTTGGAGATTGTTGCTCTTCTTTTAACTGCTCACATTCTTTTTCTAATTTTTCTTGGTCAAAGACACTCCTTTAGAAACAAAAAATTTTCTTTTAAAGTTTTTAGTTGCATCTTTTCGTTGTCTAATATCATACTTTCCTCCAATGATTTCTACAAAATAAATTTAACATCTTTGCAACAATAACTAATCCCAAGCAAAATTCACTGTGGAGTTGCTTGCTATTTGTAAGCTGTTTTCCCCTCCATTTACAATAGTTATATTTTCAAGATTTACATCATCTCTATTAAAGTTGACTTTATCAAAAGAAAACTCGCCTTCTACGTTTTGATATAGACTAAATTCTATTTTAACACTAGTGCTCTTTGGAAGATTAATATTTATTTTGCCATTTTTGTTTTGAAGTAAAATTTTACTAAAATTGCTTGTCGCAAAAGCATTTATCTCACCATCTTGCGTTTCTAAACTGATATTGCCATTAGCACCATCAGCTACTACAACCTCTATTTTTCCACTCGATGTCTTAATAGACGAATTTGCACTAATACCACTCGTCATATTCTTTCCTGTCGAAGAATTCGAAAATATGCTAACATCTCCAGATGTTGTAGTAATATCTGCCGATCCAACAACACTGCCTATTTCAAAATTGGAATTCTTCCCATTAGGCACTGTAAGTGCACCTCTTATTATATTGGTTTTAATGACAGACGAATCCATATCGGTTGAGTTTGAAAAATCCCAAGATCCATATATTTCTCCAATTGTAGCATAAGCATTTTTAAAGTTTGATGACACGTTAGCCGAAATTTCGCCTATGTTTAATCTCCCTGATTCGCTGTTTAAGATTAAATTGCTCACCGAAGAAATACTTCCCAAAGAAATCCCCCCCGAAGCAGTTTCTAAACTGCATGTTTGAGTGTCAATGTCTGCCCTGGAACTTGTAATGTCGCCAGAATTTGTTTTGAGAGAAAGGTTGTTGTATGCAGATGGAGAATGTGAAGACAACATTATTCCCCCAGAATTAGTTTCAACATTTAAATTTAGTATTTCGATATCTCGTGAGTACCCCGTTATAGTATCACCACCAATATTTACATTTCCATCAACGGTTTTAATAGTTATCGTTTTGTTGCTAAAAGGTGTCAAAGCAGAATTTGATAGATGCAAAATTATCTTAGAATTTTTAGAAAAATATATAAAACCAGGCTGTTCAATAACATCGATTTTTAAGACATCATCTTCAATTTTTACACTATACTCAAAATTCTTCGCATCTGCTGACTTTACAAAACCACAAGACGTGTTTACTAAATAAATTCCATTTTCTTCAAATTCGTTGTTATTTTGAATAATGACTTGCGAATATCCCGCACTGATTTCAATTTCGCTAAAATTTGAACTTAAAAAATTTATTTTTGTAGCACCTGGATCAGTAGTTGTTTCAACTTTAATTGTTGAATTATTTGTAAAATATTGTAAACCTAAAATTGATTTCCCCGGCATAAACATCATAACAACAAATATGACCAACAATGCTGCGACTATTGCGATCAAAAACAAACTGAAATAAAAGAAAAACCCTTTTTTTACCTTATCCTCTGCCATTTGCCCTCCAAAAATATCCTTACACTTTATTCTATCAAAATACAAGGAAAAAATCAAGAAATTTTATTCCAAAACGGCTTTTATTCTTCTAACCCCCGCAGAGGAGCTCTCTTCCTTGATGATTTTAAATTTTCCAAGACATCCTGTGCTTTCAACGTGTGGCCCTCCACAAATCTCCTTACTGATGTCGCCGATTGTGTAAACCTTAACAATTTCACCATATTTGTTTTGAAATGACCCTACTGCGCCTTCTTCTAATGCTTTTTTTAGATCTTTTTCTTCGCACTTTACAGGTATATCTTGTATTATAACATCATTAACAAAATTTTCTAAAAATTCCAATTCGTTCTTTTCAAGTTTTCTTGGAAAATTGAAATCAAAACGCAGTCTTTCAGCTGTCAAATTTGATCCTTTTTGTTCTACCTTTGCATCTAATTTTCTAAGCCCTGCCAATAGCAAATGACAAGCAGTGTGGTATTTTATAGTTTTTTCGCTATCATCTGCAAGCCCACCTTTAAATGTGCCCGCGCTTGCCGTCCTCGAAAGTTCTTGATGTCTTTTAAACATCTCATCAAAACCAGCTTCGTCAACCTTGTATCCACGTTCACTTGCTATTTCTTTTGTCAGTTCTAACGGAAAGCCAAATGTGTCATAGAGACGGAATGCCGACTTACCACTAATTATATTTTCGACATTCTCTCCATTTTTTTGTGCAAATTCTTTATGCCTTTCTATACCAGAGATAACTTTTTCAAATTCGCGATATCCACCTTCTAATGCCTTTGAGAATTTCTGTATTTCTTTTGTTAATTCATCCTTGATAAATTCCCTTTTTATTTCAAGATGAGGATAATATTCCTTATGCTCATCTACAAACATATCTACCAGTTGTGTAAAGACTGTTTCGTCAAGTTGCAGTTTTCTGGCAAAATTCACACTCCTGCGTATCAATCTCCTTAAAATATATCCCGCACCAATATTGCTTGGCGTAACACCTTTTTCGTCCCCTAAAACAAAAGTTGTTGCACGAATATGATCAACTATAATCCTGCTCGCTCTTTCGTCTTGATTTTTACTTTTTGATTTTACAAGATTTAATGCACGTTTTAAACCGTCTATTTCATACACACTTTCGTAACCATTGATAACCATCAGTGTCCTTTCCAATCCCATACCAGTGTCGATGTTTGGTTTGTCAAGTTTAACTGGTTTTTCACCTATTTTTTTTACTTGATATTCCATAAAGACATCATTCCAAAACTCAACATATCTTCCGCAGTCGCAAGCTGGTGAACAATCATTAGAACATGGCTTTTGGTCCTTAACTAAAAACATTTCCGTATCTGGCCCGCATGGCCCTTCACCACCACTTATGCTCCACCAATTGTTTTCCTTTGGCAAAAAAAACACTTTGTCTATACCATTTTCTTTCCATGCGTTAGCAGAGACATCATCTCTTGGTGAATTTTCATCACCTGCAAAAACACTAACTGCGACATTTTTTTCATTTATGCCCAATTCCTTAGTAAAAAAATCATAGCTTAATTTAATCATATTTTTTTTGTCGCATTCGCCTAGCGTCCAACACCCAAGCATCTCAAAACAGGTCAAATGTCTGTTGTCACCGACCTCATCGATGTCTGTTGTTCGTAGACAATTTTGAATATTTACAATTTTATTTCCAGCCGGATGTTTTTTGCCTAACAAATACGGAACAAGTGGGTGCATGCCCGCGGTTGTAAAAAGCACGCCCGTGTCTGATTCTGGAATAATCGAATAACCATTTATTTTTCTAAAACCGTGTTTTTGAAAATAGTCAAACCATTTTTGTTTTAATTCTTTGTCCTTTATCATCAATAGTAAATCCTTTTAAGATAAAGCCCTTGTGGCTCCATCGTCTTCCCTGATTTTGATCTGTCGCCATTATTTAAAGCATCTTCTACATCTTGCATTGAAAGTTTCCCTCTCCCGACATCAACTAACGTGCCCACAATAATTCTCACCATATGTTGCAAAAAACCGTTTCCTGTTATGACAAATTTGATTATATTGCCGTTTTTTTTAATGGAACAAGACTCAATCGTACGCTCAAATGTTTTAACCTGTGCTTTTGAACTACAAAATCCCTTAAAATTATGCTCCCCCAAAAAAAGATTTGAACACTTTTTCATTTTGTTTAAATCCAAATCATATTTCGTAAAAGCCATATGTTTTATAAAAATAGGATTTTCGATCTCACTTTTACACAAAAAATAAACATAAGTTTTCTTTTTAACATCAAATCTAGCATTAAAATTTGAGGCAACTTTTTGCGAGGATATAATTCTTATATCGTCACTTAAAATGTCGTTTAAAGCGAATTTAAAGTTTTGTGGTGGAATTGAAGAGTTTGTATCAAAATGCGCTACTTGCCCCAAAGCATGAACCTTTGCATCTGTTCGACTGCTTCCGGTAATCTCGGTTTTTTCTCCTGTCAACTTTTCTATAGCCAATTCTATTTCTTGTTGAACCGAACGACCCGTTCTTTGCCTCTGCCAACCTACAAAATTGTTGCCATCATATTGAATTTTAAGTTTTATTCTTTGCATGTGAAAATTATACAACATTTTCGGTTTTAAAAGCAAATAAATCTTTTGTTTTTATTTCGTTTTGTTATATAATTGTGTAAATAAAGGAGTTTTTATATGGCAAAGATCGTTTTGGACGGAAATACCGCCGCTGCAAGAATTGCCTATGCTGTCAGCGAAATTATTCCAATTTACCCAATAACGCCATCATCACCCATGGCTGAGTATTGTTCAAGATCAGAAGCGAACGGTGAAAAAAATATTTTCGGCACACAACCTCGCACGGTTGAAATGCAATCGGAAGCTGGTGTTGCTGGTGCTTTACACGGAGCGCTAATAGGTGGAGCGCTTGCAACAACTTTTACTTCAAGCCAAGGCCTTTTGTTAATGCTTCCAAACATGTATAAAATGGCTGGGGAATGTTTACCTGCCACTATTCATGTTTCTGCCAGAGCAGTTGCTTCTCATGCTCTTTCAATCTTTGGAGACCATTCTGATGTGATGAGCACTCGTATGAGTGGTTTTGGAATGTTTTGCTCTTCAAATGTGCAAGAAGCACAGGACCTTGCAATGTGTGCACATATGCTCGCACATTATGCTTCGTTGCCGATGTTACATTTCTTTGACGGTTTTCGAACAAGCCATGAATATCAAAAAATAGATGTACTGCCATTAGAAGATGTAAAAAAATTATTTCCACTAAAAGACTTACAAACAGCAAAGCTTTCAAGTGAAAAACCGATGATGTATGGAACAGCACAAAACCCTGACGTCTTTTTTCAAAATCGTCTTGCGAGAGAGATCAAATACAAAAATTTATGCACGCTTTGCGACCGAGTGTTTGACGAGTTTTTTAAAACAACAAATAGAAGATATAACAAATTCGATTATTTTGGAAATAAAAAAGCAGAAAATGTTGTTGTATTGATGGGCTCTGCAAGTGAAACTATGTTGGAAAATATTCCTGATCGTTGTGGAGTAGTCAAAGTCAGGTTATATCGTCCTTTTGATAACCAAGCCTTTTTAAACACCTTACCTATAACAACAAAAAAGATTATTGTCCTTGATCGAACAATAGAAAGTGGAAGCAGAGAACCTCTATTTTTGGATGTCAAAAATGCTGTCGCAAATTTAAATATACAAATTTGTGGTGGAATTTATGGTTTAGGTGGTAAAGAATTTTCACCAAAACAAGCAAATGCAGTTTGGAAAAATTTTGATGCGATGAAAGACGATTTTTGTGTCGGCATTAATGATGACGTTCAAAAAACAAACTTGCTTGAAGAAGATTTTATGCCAGCATTAGCACACAAAGAAATTAAAATTTTCGGACTCGGATCAGATGGGTCAGTTTCGGCAAGCAAAACCATTACCAAACTTTTAGGCAAAGATGATTCAACATATGTTCAGGGCTATTTTGAATACGATTCAAAAAAATCCGGAAGTTTAACAATTTCGCATTTGCGCATTTCTAAACAACCTATTTTGAGTGCATATCTTTGTCATAACCCAGAAATTGTGATGATAAACAATTTTTCATTTGTGCACAGATATCACTGTCTTGAAGGGCTTAAAAATAATGGAACTGTAATTTTTAATACCGTATTTGAACCTGACGAACTTACAAAAGTTTTGCCTAACGAATACAAAAAAATATTGTTGGAAAAACATGCAAATGTGTTTGTAATAAACGGTCATGAAATTGCAAATAAGTATGGGCTTAAAGAAAAAATCAATATGATTATGACTAGTGCGCTATTTTCATGCACAAAGCTCTTAAAAAACCATGAAAAGCTTTTAATAACAGAATTGGAAAAGATGTTTGGAGAAAAAGGCAAAACGGTTGTAGAAAAAAATACACTCGCAGTAAAAGAAGCAAAAAATGCGATAAAAAAAGTGGATTTAAAAAAGATAAAAATATCCAAAGAAAACATACCAACAAAATTCGCGAAAAATTTTAACGATCTTCCCGTTTCAAACTTTTCCTGTGATGGCAGCATACAAACCGACACTTCAAAATTTGAAAAAAGAGCAATTGCTGAAAACATCTCTCAATGGAACGGCGCAAAATGCATACAATGTGGGCAATGCGTCCTCGCCTGCCCTCATGGAGCTTTAAAAGCAGTTTTAGTAAAAAACAAGCCCGAAGGAGTGCCATTTGTAAAAGCTTATGGAGTCGAAGGTTATTACAGAATTCAAATTTCCCCTGAAGACTGCACGGGATGTGGCCTATGCCAAGAAATTTGTCCTGCGCTAGGAAAAGCTATAATAATGAAAAGCGCTTCGCAAATATTAGATGAAGAGAAAAATAATTATCAAATAGTTAAAAACTTAAAAACAATTAAAACGACCCCTTTCTCTAAAAATCTTGTAAAAGGTTTACAATTTGAAAAAAATTATTTTGAATTTCCAGGAGCATGTGCTGGATGTGGCCAAACTCCATACGTTAAACTTGCAACAATGCTTTTCGGTGATAAAATGGTAATTGCTAATGCCACAGGATGTTCTAGCATATATAGTGGAAGCTATCCTTCTTGCCCCTTCTCTAAAAACGAAAACGGCAAAGGACCAGCATGGGCAAATAGTTTGTTTGAAGACAATGCAGAATTTGGATACGGAATAAAACTTGCAAAGTCATTAAGAAAATCCAAAGAATCAGTTTGGATAATCGGTGGCGACGGTTGGGCATATGACATCGGCTTTGCTGGACTAGACCACGTTTTGTCATCTGGGGCAAATGTCAACATTTTGGTTTTGGACAATGAAAATTATGCTAATACAGGTGGCTAAGCATCAAAGTCAACACCCGCAGGTGCATGCGTTGAACTCGCCAATGCTGGAAAAGAAACAAACAAAAAAAATCTTGGGCTGATGGCTATGTCGTATAAAAATGTGTATGTAGCACAAGTGGCTTTTGGCGCTGATATGAATCAATGCATCAAAGCTTTCCGAGAAGCAGAAGCATTTAATGGGCCAAGCCTTATAATCGCATACTCAACTTGCGTAAATCATGGCTTTGATATGTCAAAATCTCTTACGGAGATGAAAAAAGCAGTCGACTCGGGATATTGGATGCTTTATCGCTATAATCCAAATGTCGGTTTTTCTCTTGATAAAGGTGAAATAAACAACAAATTTTTATCATTCCTTTTAGGCGAAAGAAGATATGCACTATTAAACGAAAAAAATCCTTCCAAAGCGAAACGATTGTTTAAGAAAGCTAAAGATAGAGCAAAAGATAACTTTATTTCTCTAAAACGTTTAGAACGAACAAATCCAACTGATTGACGACTAATTATTATAAAAATGTTTTTCAAGTTTAAAAATGTTTTTTTAAGATGTATCAAAAATATCTAACATACGTTTAACTTGTTAACACTAATTTAAATAAAACAAAATGCGATAAAAATTTATCGCATTTTTATTTAATAATCACATCTTTATTTTATAACTTTTGCTAAAAAACCTGTTAAAACTCTTTCGTATTTTACCCCAGCATTTGGATAACTGAGGGCATGCCCTGCACCTTCAACAATATAAATTTGTCTCAGTTTTTCATCTGTGCTTTCATAGAGTTTGTGCACCATGTAAGTTGGAACAAAATCATCGGCATCACCATGTATAAACAAAATAGGCACTTTGCATTTTTTTAACATTTTTTTTGCGTCGGCTTCTTTCATGTCATAATTATAGGCATTTTTCATATACAAATTAAAGATATCTAGTAAAGGCCAAACAGGAAGATGAGTCCTTTTTTTAAACACATATTTAAACGCATCATAAACATTGTCAAACGCACAGTCAGAGATTATCGCTTTAACGTTTGAAGGTAAAACTTCACCACTAGCCATACAAACTGTGCTTGCCCCCATGGACAAACCAAAAAGCACGATTTGATAATTTGAATTTTTTTGAACCATAAAATTTATCCAATCGACGAGGTCTAACCTATCAAGCCAACCCATACCAATCATTTTGCCTTCACTTTTCCCATGTGCTCGATTTTCTACTGCTAAAATATTGTAATTTTTTTCAACAAAATATTTAGCATACTTCTGCATTTCTTTGTAATCTGCACCATATCCGTGAACAATTATTGCAAGCTTGTTCGAACTGTTTGGCAAAAAATGTCCAACAAGTTTTAATCCATCTCTTGACTTTATTGAAAGCGTTTCAAAAGAAAATTTGTCCCACCAACAAAAATCAATTTTGTATTGTTCTATCACCTTGTTCATCTCTTTGTTTACGATACGACTTGCCGTGCTTTTTCTTGCTAATGCTATTTTAAAACAAATTCTTCCAATAATTAAATACATTAGCATTGTTAACAACATAAGCCCTATTATAACAAGTCCAATAATTGCGAATATTTTCATTTGTTCTCCTTTTAATCAACTATCGCTTTGACGCTCTCTCCACTTTCTGCATCTTGATAAGTTAACCAATAGCCAAAACTTTCTCGTTTTTCACTGTCAAGAGGAAACCACACAGGATAACCCGACAATTGTTTTGGAGGCGACTTTTGATAAATTCCCGGCACCCCATAACAAACATACTTTATTTTCGAACCTTCATAAACGAGTCCAAGAATGTAATAATCGCCTTCACTATCAAATTCCACTCTCACCCACTTGGAATTTGGTATCATCTCTTCTAAAAAGCTTTCTTTTGGATTGTTTTCAAAAAGGTCATCAATTTGCCCTTTTATATCTCCAATAAAAGAAGGCTTTTCTTCAATTTTTTCTTCTTCTTGAATTGAGAAAAAAGAGTTTTTATATTTACAATTCTTGCATTTGTCGTCACAATCGCATTCAAATTCTTTGTCGATTGCGCGATTTATTTCAGCTTTTACTTCATCGTCATAATCAATTTCATTCTCATCTAGCGACTGTTCTATTTTCTTCACGTTTGGCTTTTCATCCAACAAATCACCTTCTAAACGCAAAAGCATATCTTCAATGTTTCCACTACCTTCACTTGCGCCAAATAATATCGGCTTAACATTTGCTCCTAAAAAATTGACAACTGCACAGGAGAACACATCAGCAAGTTTTGAATCTGTCTTAAATGTGAAAAGCATATTCCCCGAGCGCGCAAGACCACATTTTTTTACCCTATTCTCATCTAAAAAACCTAAACTTAAAATTCCATCAGGTTCTTTTATAAAATTGTAAAGTCTTAATCGCCCACTGATCATCTCGCCATCATTTTCCAAAGTCAATACGGCTTTTTCAGGTCCATCTTCAACACTTGATAAAACAAGACTTTTTTTTGTAAACATAATTTCACTCCTTATTTCAAAATATATTCTAATATTTATATGAAATATGCCTACATAAGATTTTTATATATTTTTATACATTTTTGTCATTTTTCAAACTTTAAGTTTTTTAAGAATTTGACGTAAAATCTGTTTTGTAGAAAAACCAGCTTTTTGATAAATCATCTCACC